>CAMCJY010000188.1 GCA_945875225.1 Comamonas sp. lk
CAACAATCGCAGTGCGGGACCATCGAGGCTGCCTGCGTGCAGCACCCCGTTCTCAGCTGCCTGGGTTTGCAGACTGGCGATGCACAGCCAGCGGCCATCGGGGCCATGAGCGTTTTGCACCACCGTGCCGCAGGATTGTTCTGCATCGAATGCCGAAAACAATTCTTGTCCTGCTGCGAGTACTGGGCTTGCACCTAGCGGCCAGGCATCCACCGTGCGCAGGATGAAGGCGCGCCGTTTGAGTGTGCCCCGGAACTGGCTGCGCGCCACCACCTCCTGGCCGGGGTAGCAACCCTTTTTAAAGTTCACACCGCCGACAGATTCGTAGTTCAGCATCTGCGGCACAAAAGCTTCGAAGACGGGCGCGCTGAGGGTGGCAATGCCGGAGAGCACTTCGCCCAAAGCCCAGTCGGCAGCGTTGTTTTGCTGCGCGTGTGGTGGCGCGCTGTTGGCGGCGCCTATCCAAAGTTGACGCTGGGTTTGCAAGGCGGGGTACAGGTTGACGATATGGACGCCATCGACTTGGGCAGCGGTCCAGGCGGCGCTGTCTGGCAAGGCAACACAGGCCGAGCCCGTCAGGCCCCAAAGGGCATATGCGTCACTGGCATCGTGCAGCTTGACTTTGGCGCGCAGCACAAACATGGACAAGCGCTTAAGGGTTGCCGCCAGAAGGTCGCGGCTGCAAATAAGCAGCAGCTGTTCGGGCTGGCCGCGTAAGCCGATAAAGCTGGCTTGCATACGCCCCTTGGCGCTGCAAAAGGCCGCTAGGCGGGCATGCTGCGCGTCCAGCAGCAGAAAGTCGTTGGTCAGTTGGTTATGGATAAAACTGGCCGCGTCCGGGCCGTTCAGGGCGATCACGCCCAGGTGGTCTAGCGGTGCGGCGCCTGGGGGCAGAGCGTAGTGACTAGTGGGTGACGCAGCAGATGGGGGCAGGGCAGATGGGGCGGGCAACATAGGCGCAATTATGCGCGCCCCTAACCCGCGCAATGCCAAGGGGCTAAGGCCTAGTCCACGATCAGCTTGCAGCGCGCCTTAATTTTTAGAAAGGCTGCACGCTCGTTGCACAGCTTGACCGCCAGGCGGGCGCCTTGGGCCGATGAGCGCACATAGATGGAGCAACTCAAAGCCATTTTCAAACCGTCGGTACGGCTGTCAAAACCGGCTGCGCAATGACCGTACTGGCCCAGGCCGGGTTGCTCCTGGGCGTACAGCTCTTGCAAAGAGCCCGGTAGTTGGGACGGCGAGATAGTGGGAAATTCCTCGGCACTTGCAAGACCCGGCAAAGCCGCCAGGACCAAGCATGCGCTTATCACGCAGCGAAGTGGGGAGCCATGGATGCATGATTGTCCACAAGCAATGGATTGCTTCGCTGCGCTCGCAATGACGCTTTTGGGATTCCGCAGGCCTTGCTTGAATAGACCAAAGAGTGGAGCGGGTCGCATAAAGTGCATAGGGGCTACCCCAGTGGATGAAGGCCCCAGACCGATGGGCGCCGGAGCATGCATAGTAATACGTGTGAATAAGCGGTCGTACAAAGGCTCGCGCGGGTACTTGCCGCTCAGCGGATTGCCTTGCATCGAAAACGCGCTGTTGAGCGCCAATTCAAAGCGTGCCCTGCGTAAATCGCCCTGCAACTCCCAGGCCATCCTTTATTATCGAATGATTCAAAGCTTTTGGGTGTTAGCAGCGTGCGTTTTTCCTTTTCCCGTGGGTTCGGCGCCGTGTTGCTGCTTCTTTTGCTTGGGGGCGGGGCCGGGGCGTGGTGGCTTTGGGTGCCAAGTACTTTGGCGCAGCAGGTGGCCGAGGTCTCGATCGAGCCCGGAACCAGCCCGAAAGAGGTGGCCGCTGCCGTGGCGCGCAGCGGCGTAGCGGTGAATCCGACATTGTTGTACTGGTGGTTCCGCTTATCCGGGCAGTCGCGCCAGATTCGCGCGGGCAGCTATGAATGGAGCGGTCAGACCAGTCCCTGGCAGATTTTGCAAAAGCTGGTGCGCGGCGACGCCTCTAGCGGCAGCGTGACGCTGGTGGAAGGCTGGAATATCCGCCAAGTGCGCGAGGCCTTACGCAAAGCCGATCGCTTAAAGCCCGACACTGCCCAACTCAGCGACGCCCAACTCATGCAAAACTTAGGGCGCCCGGGTGACCACCCAGAGGGGCGCTTTTTTCCGGACACCTATACCTTCTCTAAAGGCTCTAGTGATACCGCCGTGTTACGCCGCGCGATGCGGGCGATGGATAAGCATCTGGCCACCGCCTGGACCGAGCGCAACCCAAAAGTTCCACTGCAAACACCCGAGCAGGCCTTGATACTGGCCAGCATCATTGAAAAAGAAACCGGGAAAATAAGCGAACAGCCGGAGATTTCGGCGGTATTTCACAATCGTTTGATTTTGGGCATGCGCCTGCAAACCGACCCCACGGTCATTTATGGCATGGGTACGCGTTTTGACGGCAACATCCGCAAATCCGATTTAACAACGGACACGCCTTACAACACCTACACCCGCGAGGGCCTGCCGCCCAGCCCGATTTCTATGCCCGGCAAAGCAGCAATCCAGGCGGCATTGCATCCCGCCCCCTCCAAAGCCTTGTATTTTGTGGCGCGCGGCGACGGCAGTAGCGAATTTAGCGCGACACTGGAAGCGCACAATCGTGCGGTTAACAAATACCAGCGCGCTCCCTAAAGCCACCGTCTCCGACCCAACAATGCCACACGCCGCAGGACTTTTTATCAGCTTTGAGGGCATAGACGGCGCCGGCAAGTCCACGCATATCGAGGCGGTGGCGCAGGCCTTTGAATCCCAGGGGCGCAGCGTGACCCGTACCCGCGAGCCTGGCGGTACACCGCTGGCCGAAGCCTTGCGTCAACTCGTGCTGAACGACCCGATGGACGCTTTGACCGAGTCGCTGTTGGTGTTTGCGGCGCGGCGCGACCATATACAAGGAGTCATCGCGCCGGCATTGGCGCAGGGCAGGGTGGTTTTGTGCGACCGTTTTACCGACGCCACTTTTGCCTACCAAGGCGCAGGTCGGGGTTTTGATTTCGGGGTATTGCAAACCCTGGAGCAGTGGGTGCAAGCCAGTGGTGCTGAAGCCCAAGCTTTATTACAACCCCAACTGACGATCTGGTTTGACCTGCCGCCAGCGGTAGCCGCCGCGCGCCTGACTGGCGTGCGCGTGCCGGATAAATTTGAATCGCAACCTTTGGCTTTTTTTGAGGCGGTCGCTGGTGGCTACGCCACGCGCCTCGCGCAAGACCCCGAGCGTTTTGCCCGCATCAACGCCGACCAAAGCCCAGAGGCGGTGCGCGATCAGGTAATTGGGGCCTTGCGTGCCAAGGCTTTTTTACCCGGAGCGCTCGACGCATGAATACCGACAAACCGGCCTGGATTGCAGACCAGACCCGCAGGCTATTAGCGCAGCGTGGCCATGCCTGGTTGCTGTCGGGACCGGCTGGGCTGGGGCAGTATGAACTGGCACTGGGCTTGGTCAAGGCCTGGCTGTGCGAGCAGCCGAAGGCCAGCGCAGCGTGCGGCCAGTGCGGCAGTTGTCACGCGATCGATGTGCGCACCCATGCCGACCTGTGCGTCTTGATGCCCGAGACCTGGATGCTGGACTTGGGCTGGCCGCTGTCGGAGAAAGCCCAAGCGGACTTGGACGACAAAAAGCGCAAGCCCAGCAAAGAAATACGTATCGACGCGATGCGCGAAGCGGTCGATTTTTCACAGCGCACCAGTGCACGCGGGCGTGGCAAGTCAGTGCTGATCTATCCGGCGGAGGATATGAATGCCTTCACCGCCAATGCCTTACTCAAAACGCTGGAGGAACCGCCGGGCGATGTGCGCTTTGTGCTGGCCAGCGAAGCGGCGCACCAACTGCTGCCCACCATTCGCAGCCGCTGCCTGGTGCATACCATGGTCTGGCCCGATGAAACGAGCGGTCTGGCCTGGCTGGGTGCTCAAGGCCTAGAGCCTGCGCAAGCCGCAGTCGCGCTGAAGGCACAGGGCGGACGTCCTCAGGCGGCGCTGCATTGGGCCCAATCGGGTCAGGACTCCGCGCACTGGGCGGCTTTGCCCCAGGCGATGGCGCGGGGCGATCTACAAGCCCTGCGGGACTGGACGCCACAGCAATTGCTCAGCGCGCAGCAGCAGCTATGCCATGACCTGATGGCGCTGGCGGTGGACGGGCAGCCCCGATTTTTCAGCGTAAAAGATTTGCCGCGTGGTGTACCGCTGGCCGTTTTGTCAGAATGGGGTGCGCGCTTGCAGGCGCATCGGCGCACTATGGACCACCCGTTTAACCCTGGATTGTTTATCGAAGCTTTGATGGCCCAGGCCCATACGGCGCTTGCTAAAAGCGTCACTTAAACCTTGTACCTAGACTAATGACAGTGTCAACCTCACCCTTTTCCACCCTGGTTGGCGAAAGTCTGCGGTCTGAATCGGTATTGTCTGGCGGGAGCGCTCGGCCCATGATTTTGCATTTGCGCATGGATACGCCGCTGGACTTGTACCAAGCGTATATCTCCGTGTTTACCGAAGGGGGCTTGTTTGTGCAGACCCTTCGTGATTACCAAATGGGTGACGAACTGTACGGATTGCTGACACTGCCCCAGG
>CAMCJY010000189.1 GCA_945875225.1 Comamonas sp. lk
GTATATGAGGCCCTTCAAGCCGAGGGCTTTGGGTTGGACACCTTGTCTTTGGGTATGAGCGCAGACTTGGAAGCAGCTATCCAGGCCGAAAGCACCATGGTGCGGGTGGGGTCGGCGATTTTCGGTGCCCGCACGCCCAAGGCATAAAAAAGCCCTTGCTAAAGAGCAAGGGCTTGCATCCGAGGGTTTGGATTTATCGGCGCGTTTGCACCGGCGTCAACCTTAGAACTTGGTGCCTATTGTGATGCCATAAGACGCGGGGTCCAGGGTGATATCTAGCGTTTGGCCGGTCGAAAAAGTATTACGGGTTTTCAGCATCGATTTGCTGTAAAAAACATCCACAAATAACTTGTCGCTGATGGCGTAGGTCAATCCGATCTGGGGTGTCACAGTGAACTTCGAATCGACCTTGATCGTTGTCGCCGGCCCGCCAGGATTCGTCATGGCCGTCAGTGCCGCTCCGCCTTTTTCGTTAAAGAAGTAGGCGTACGTAGCGCCTAAGCCAACGTAAGGGCGAAACTGGCTATCCGCTTCCATAAACCGGTATTGGAAAAACACCGTCAACGGCAAGGCCTGTACTTCCCCGATTTGCCCGGCCCCGGCCATTGCGCCCGCGCCGATTAGTTTGTGGGTGAAAGGTAATGCCACCGGCACATCTACGGAAAAATTATCGGTGTACATATAGGTAATGCCACCGCTGACCTGGCTGGCCGAGCTAACGTCCGATTTGGTTCCGGGAAAGCTAGGCGCTGTCATATCACCGCTGCTGACTTGCGGCGCGATCGTGGTTGCGCCGACTCGGCCCAACCAAGTGCCGGCTGATTGGGCGCTAGCGATTGGGGTAAGCACAATGGCAGATAGGGTTGCGATGGTGGAAATAACTTGTTTCATGGGATCCTCGACTTTCTAATTACAGCCAGCCAGCGCTAACCAAACTTTTATTGACCAGCTGGGCCAATAATTTATGGCCGTAGGGCGTGGGGTGAAACTCATCGGAGAAAGCATAGGTTTTCCACCAATCGGCTTTGCCGTTAGATCCTGCGGGTGGGGTTTGATTAGATAGAGCGGTCGCGTTGCATTGCAGCCACGTCACTGTGCTGCCTGGGCAAAGCGGCGTAGTCACGTTTGTTAGCCCGTACTGTGCTGGATTCGCAATTTGATTGTCCATTTCTTTATTCAGATCAACAATTACAACCGAACTATTGCCAGCAAAATTACTTGCTAGCTGAGAGTTATAAGCCGCTATCCAGGCGCGCACCATTTGATCGGTCTGCGTTCTTGCGGCAGCTCCTGCGGCTCCGCCACCGTAGGCTGCAGCAATTTGGTTCAGTACGGCAACAAAGCGAGGTGTGTTGGTTATGCCGGGTAAATTAACAATAACAACACGTGTGGCGCCTTTGTTAAGTGCGTTGGTCTTGACCGATTGGGATAGGTCGTCAGCGAGCTTTTTCATGTAGTCAGCGCCTCTGGCCGCAGCAATTGCTTGCGACGTAGCCGCCGCAATTCCTAAATTGGCTGTGAAGGCGTTGAATGCGGTCAAGGTTTGATCGGCAAGAATTGCCCCGGTAAGCCCAGCAGCATCATTACCTCCCCCATCTATGAGGAGCAAATCGCTGGCACTGTAGGTGGTTGCAGTGGCAGCCGCTGCAACTAACTGGTAGGGAATTGATAGTGGGCTAACGGCCCCACCTTGTGCGCTGGTGTTTTGAATCAA
Source organism: Comamonas sp. lk (assembly GCA_945875225.1). Classification (GTDB taxonomy): domain Bacteria; phylum Pseudomonadota; class Gammaproteobacteria; order Burkholderiales; family Burkholderiaceae_C; genus Allorhodoferax. Next base: position 1,715 of record CAMCJY010000189.1, read on the forward strand.
AGCGCCGCCAACTGCAAAATTTGTACAACCCGGCGTCGTGTTTGCGACGTAAGTGGCGCCCGTAAATTTAAACGTATTGCAAAGAGAAGTGATTCCGTAGCTTGAGGCTACTAGCTCGGGCCAAATCTGGGTGCTTGAATCTTGTACAGAAAAAACTCGGCCAAAAGACCCTATGCCGTTGAAGGTTCCGCTGTCAGAAAGGCTATCGCCGATTACCTTGACGGACTTAATCTGAACTTTGAGCGGAATTTCACTTCCGCCACCGCAGGCCGCAAGCAGCACTACCGTGATCGAACCGAGTGCCAGCTGTTTTACAAATCGCATATTGAATGTCTCCTTGGCTGTTGTGGGTGATGTAATTTGATTAAATTACAAAATTCGAGGGTAAATTTAACCCAAGTGTCACAAGTATGTAATTCGGGTAAACCCGTTTTTCACAAAGTGGCAAGTCAAGGAGTCGTCGAGGTCTCCCAATTGTCTGGGTCACGGCTTGTGCAGCGCAGTACACGAACCTATGTGCCTGGCATTTTCTAGGAGCCCGTCTTCATTCCCGGTAGCGCAGCTTCATGACCAAAATCGCCAGCGCCAAGGCCAGGGTGATGCCGTTAGCGATGATGACCGGCCAGGCCGATAGCAGCCAGCCATAGGCCGCCCAGTGCGCGATGCCGATGGTCAGCACGGTGTACATGCCCAATGAGATGCCGCTGACATCCTTGGTGCGGAAGGTGTGCCAGACCTGGGGCAAAAAGGCGACTGTGGTCAGGGTGGCGCCTATGGTGCCTATAGTGTCAGTGAGATTCATACAAAGATTTATTTGTCCTGAGCGGCCCAGTCCACCAGCGCGTCGAGGACGGGTCGCGCAGCTGCCGCATTGGCATGGTTGATGAGGGCGACCAGTGCGTAGCGTTTGCCGCTGGCGGCATCGACATAGCCGGCGATGGCGTTCACGCCCAGAATGCTTCCGGTCTTGAGGTGGGCGCTGCCCGCGGCGCGTGCTTTGGAGCGCGTTAGGGTCCCGTCGATGCCGCTAATAGGCAGGGAAGCAATCAATTCGGGCATCAGCGGCGAGCGGTAAGCGTGTTGCAATAAAAGACCCAGCGCCCGGGCGCTCACACGCTCGCTGCGCGAAAGGCCGGCACCGTTGTCCACCAGGGGTGCGTCTTCTGTGCCTATGCGCGCTTCCCACCACTTTTGCAACACGGCGCGCGATTGCTCGGCCCGGGCTGTGCCTGTGCCGCCCTCGCGCCCCAGCGTTAAAAAGACTTGCTGGGCCATGACGTTATTGCTGTACTTATTGATTTCGCGTACCACCTCGGCCAGGGGTGGCGAGCGCCACTCCATCAGTGGCTTGGCCTCCAGTAGTTTGGCCGGCACCGTGCCCCAGCGCGCGCCACCGTCCAGGCCCGCGCCCATGTTGCGCCACAGGCCTTGCACCGCGCGCGGCGCATAGCTGGCTGGGTCGGCATAGGCAATTGGCCATACTTTTTCGCCGCAAGAGGCGGGCAGTGTGCCGCCAAAGCGGATGCGCAAAGGATCAGAAAAATCTGCCTTCAGCCCCGCGCGGTAGTCGGTGCAGGCGCCGCCCGCTAGCGGCACGCTGTCCTGGGTTTGCACGCCCCACAGAGGTGGGTCGTATTGCACCCGCGCCGTGCGCCCTGTCGGTTCGGGTGTGAAGGTCATAACGACGGATTTGTAATTGATGAGCAGTGCCTCGGGCCGCGCGTTGTAGGGGCGCAGCGGCTCGCCGTCAAAAGCTGCGGGGTCCTGGTCGGGCACTAAAAAAGCGCTGTTGTCCAGCACGATGTCGCCGCTGATGCGCACAATGCCCAGGCTTTGCACACGCCGCAACAGCAGCCACAAGCGCTCCATCACCAGCTGCGGATCGCCCTGGCCCTGGATGTACAAATTACCGCTCAGCGTCCCATCGCGTACCGGCCCGTCGATATACACCGGTGTGCTCCAGCTGTAGGCCGGACCCAGCAAGTCCAGTGCCGCATAGGTGGTGAACAACTTCATGACGGAGGCCGATTGCATCGGCGCTTCGATGCGATGTTGCAAGCGCGGCACTGCCTTGGCATCCTGCGCGTCCACCACCAGTAAGGCGGCTGCGCTTGCAGGAATGCGGGCGCGCTGCAAAGCCTCTTCCACCGCCGCCGGTAACTGGGCGTGCGCCGTGGCGCTGACCAGCAGGAGCAATGCCGCCAAGCCATGCCGCAAGTAGAAATAAAAACCCATGGTCGATTATCGGTGGCTCTGACTAGCTTGAAAGTCAGGTTTCGGGCTGTGGGCCAGCGTGGTTTTGCCTGCCGCAGGCCTCACTTTTCTTTGCTTCGCCAAAGAAAAGTAAGCAAAAGAAAGGCGAGCCAAAGGCCGTGCCCCTGCGGGCTGCCTTGCGCTACTCGCGCCGCTCGGGGTCGGGCGCAAACTCGCTACGCTCAAACAAGCGCCCGCCCTGATCCGCGCGCCGCTGCGTTGCTCAGCACGGCTAATGGCAAATTGGGCAGCGTGTGCTCGTTCGCTTCGCTCACCTTGCACACGCCGCTGGGAGCGCGGCTGGCGCAGCCGCCCCAAGCCATTGACTACAACTGCCACGTTCCCCAATCGGGGCTAACAAACCCGCACTGCAAGGCCCCGATTCAAAACTCCTAACCCAAGCGCAGAGAACCAAATTGGGTATTCAAGCTCCCCTTCACCCCGGCGGGGGTGAAGGGGCGGGGGGGTAGCGGGGGACAAACCACCCCCGATAATCGACGCGATGACTCCCTCTGTCCCCGCCGCATCGCCTTTGGGCCTGTCTCCCGCCGCCCAAGGTCGTATCGCTGCGGTGGTGACCGTATCTATCTGGACGGCTTTCATCGTGATCGCGCGCGCTACGACCGACCCTG
>CAMCJY010000190.1 GCA_945875225.1 Comamonas sp. lk
CGCAAAAGCGTCAGTGCCTCATCTTCAAGCTCCACTTCCCAACCGGTCAGCGGCGAGAGCGTGGGCGAGACCCCAGCGACGGGCGCCGAAGACGGCCAAGCTATGGATGGCGCAACCGGCGCATCGGCAAAACTATCCGCTAAAGGGCCACCAAAATTGGGATGACTGTTGTGCTGCACCGAAGTAGTGCCCTGCGGCGCATCGTCGGGTAGCGCAGCCGACGGACTTTGGTGCTTGAAGACACCAAACTCTGGCGGCAGGTCTTTGGGCTCTATGACCTGGGAGGGCGCCATCACGGTCAACCAATGGCACACATTCTCCAATTGACGCACGTTACCGGGGAATGCGAAGTTTTCGATAGCCGCTAAGGCGCTGTCAGCGATACGTTTGGGCTCGACGCCTAATTGCTTGGCACTGTGCTGCAAAAAGTGGCGCGTGAGTTTGGGAATATCCTCGCTCCGCTCTCGCAGGGGCGGCAGGCGCAAGCGGATCACGTTTAGGCGGTGAAACAAATCCTCCCGAAACGCACCTTGCTGTACCCGCAGCTCTAGGTCCTGGTGCGTGGCGGCAATGACACGCACGTTGGACTTGATAGCGCTATGCCCGCCAACGCGGTAAAAATGACCGTCGCTCAGCACCCGCAGTAAACGGGTTTGCAACTCAAACGGCATATCGCCGATTTCGTCCAGAAACAAAGTGCCTTCATTGGCCTGCTCAAAACGCCCGCGCCGCTGCGCCTGAGCGCCGGTAAAGGCGCCACGCTCATGGCCAAACAGTTCGCTTTCGAGCAACTCCTTGGGAATGGCGGCGGTATTGATAGCCACAAAAGGCCCACTGGCGCGCGGCGAATGCTTGTGCAAGGCGCGCGCCACCAGCTCTTTCCCCGAACCAGATTCACCGGTGATCATGACGGTCACATTGCTTTGGCTGAGGCGACCGATGGCACGGAACACGTCTTGCATCGCGGGTGCTTGTCCCAGCATTTCAGGGGTTTCACCCATGCGCTCCTCGGCAAACTCCTCGCGCTGGCTTTCCTGCACCGCCCGGCGTATGAGTTCGATAGCTTTCGGCAGGTCAAAAGGCTTGGGCAGGTATTCAAATGCGCCGCCTTGAAATGCGCTAACGGCGCTATCGAGGTCGGAAAAAGCGGTCATGATGATGACCGGGAGACCCGGATGTTTGGCTTTGACTTTGTCCAGCAAATCCAGACCCGATCCACCTGGCATGCGGATGTCGCTGACCAAAATTTGCGGCACTTCATCATCGCTGCTGAGCGCAGCCAGCACGTCGCGGGCATTGGAAAAACTGCGCGTGGGCAGCTGTTCGCGCAATAAGGCTTTCTCCAGAACAAAGCGAATGGACTGGTCATCATCTACGATCCAAATCGGCTTCATCGGTGTGCTTTCTACGCTGTTTCCAACTAGGGTAAAGGGATCAATATTTTGAAATCCGTGCGGCCAGGCTGGCTATCGACCTCAATCTGGCCATGGTGCTGCTGGACAAAGGTTTGCGCCAATGTCAGCCCCAGGCCAGAACCGCCGTCTCTGCCCGAAACCAGGGGGTAGAAGATGCGGTCCTTGATCGAATCAGGTACGCCCGGTCCGTTGTCGATGACATGCAATTCCAGTGCCAGCCTGTAGCGCATTTTTCCGAAAGTGACCTGCCGTGCAATGCGGGTGCAAAAAGACAGTTGCGCATCGCCCTGGGCCATGCGCTCGGCCAGGGCCTGGCAGGCATTGTGTGCAATATTGAGCACGGTCTGGATGAGCTGCTCTACGTCGCCGCGAAATTCCGGAATGGATACATCGTAATCGCGCACTACGCGCAAGCCCTTGGGAAACTCGGCCACGATGAGGGAGCGCACCCGTTCACATACCTCGTGGATATTGACATCACCCACCATATGCGGGCGCCGGTGTGGCGCCAGCAAGCGGTCAACCAGGGTTTGGAGGCGGTCCGCTTCGCGAATGATGACTTGGGTGTATTCGCTCAGGCCGCTGGCGGCGATTTCCATTTCGAGCAACTGCGCAGCGCCACGTATACCGCCCAAGGGATTTTTAATTTCGTGCGCCAGATTGCGAATCAGCTCTTTGTTGGCCAGGGCCTGCTGCGCCAGACGCTCTTCACGGTCCTGGCGGGTTTGCTGTTCCTGGGGCACGAGTTCCACTACTAAATGCCCCTGGGTATCGGCGTCGGTAACGATCACGTGCACTGGCAGCAAGTCCTGCCCGTTGCGGCGCAAAAAGCCGTCGTATCGCAAGGTGGCAAACGCATTGTGCGAGGCCCCGGCCAGTGCATCGCGCAACGCAGTCGGTTCGCTAAACACATCGGCCAGGCTTGCGCCCACAATGGCTCGGCGCGAAATGCCCAGTGCGTCTTCGAGTGCCGCATTGGAAAACACCACCTTCGCGTCGGCTCGTACCACGGCCACCAGGCTGGCCAGCAGATCAAAGCTTTGGTAATGCGTGGTGTTTGCCATGGGTTTAGGGCGTGCTGGCGACGCCGCCGGGCAAGCGCCCGATTTCGCGGCGCAGGCTGGCAATGTCCGCTTCGGTCCTATCCAGACGGGCTTTGAGCTCCGCTTTGCGATCCAGGTATTTTTGGTAATTACGCGTTTCAGGGCCCAGTTTTTCGGGCTCGCCGCCCTGGTATTCCTGTTTGAGCTCGGCCAGTTGACTTTGCGCCTTTTTCAGCTCAGATTCCAAAATGGTGCGCGCTTCTATGTCTTTCGTGCGCTGCGCCGGAGCATCCTGTCGCACCGCGGGGCGCGCTAGCTTGGTGCCGGATGCTTTATCGGCGGGTACCACTGTCACATTGCCGGTGGTGATCAGGGTACAAGTCTTTTCCTGGGCGCGGGTGACGATATTGGTGTATTCATTGCCGCAGCGGTAGATACGGTCTTGCGCATATACGCAGTTGCCGGCTATCGCAGCAAGCACTAGTAAAAGGCGAGGAAACAGAAGTAGGTGTGTCATCAGGCCGCTCAATAAAAAAGACGGCCGCAGCCGTCTTTTCGTGCGAGGTCTTGCGACACTACCGGCAGGCACGCAAGCAGTTGCCTACAAGCCTGGCCAGTGCGTCGCAAAGACGGCATTACAGCGAATAATACATATCAAATTCAATAGGATGGGTGGCCTGGCGCAGACGCGTCACTTCGCCCATTTTGAGTTCGATATAGGCCTCGAGCATGCTCTGGGTGAACACGCCGCCCTTGGTCAGGAAGGCATGGTCGGCAGCGAGGCAATCGAGCGCCTGGTCCAGGCTGTGGCACACGGTGGGGACCATTGCGTCCTCTTCCGGCGGCAAGTGGTACAGGTCTTTGGTGGCCGCTTCGCCAGGGTGGATTTTGTTTTCCACGCCGTCCAAGCCCGCCATCATCAGCGCCGAGAAGCCCAGGTAAGGGTTCATCAATGGATCGGGGAAGCGTGCCTCAATACGCCGCCCCTTGGGGTTGGCTACAAAGGGGATACGGATCGATGCCGAGCGGTTGCGCGAGGAATAGGCCAATTTGACCGGGGCCTCATAGCCGGGTACCAGGCGCTTGTAGCTGTTGGTACCGGGGTTGGTGATGGCATTGAGGGCGCGGGCGTGCTTGATGATGCCGCCGATGTAGTACAAGGCGAAGTCGGACAAACCGGCATAGCCGTCGCCGGCGAACAGGTTTTTGCCGTCTTTCCAGATCGACTGGTGCACATGCATACCCGAGCCATTGTCGCCAACGATAGGCTTGGGCATAAAGGTCGCAGTTTTGCCGAAGTTATGGGCCACGTTTTGCACCACGTATTTCAGGATCTGGGTCCAGTCGGCGCGTTGCACCAGGGTGCTGAACTTGGTGCCAATTTCGTTTTGACCAGCGCCAGCCACTTCGTGGTGAAACACTTCGACGGGTATGCCAAGCTGCTCCAAAATGAGCGACATCTCAGCGCGCATATCTTGGGTGCTGTCCACCGGGGGCACGGGGAAGTAGCCGCCTTTGACGGTGGGGCGGTGGCCCTTGTTACCGCCATCCATGACTTTGCCGCTGTTCCAAGGCGCTTCGGCTTCGTCGATTTTGAAGAAGGTGCCTGACATATCGGTATGCCAGCGAACGTCGTCAAAAATGAAGAACTCAGGCTCAGGTCCGAAGAAGGCGGTGTCGCCAATGCCAGAGGCCTTGAGGTAAGCCTCAGCGCGCTTGGCGATGGAGCGCGGATCCCGGTCATAGGCCTTGCCGTCGCTGGGCTCGACCACATCGCAGCTCATGAACAGGGTGGTCTCTTCAAAGAAGGGGTCGATGTTGGCGGTATTGGCATCGGGCATGAGTTGCATGTCCGAGGCTTCAATGCCCTTCCATCCAGCGATAGACGAGCCATCAAAGGCGTGGCCGGATGTGAATTTGTCTTCATCAAAATGCGAGATCGGCACGGTTACGTGCTGCTCTTTACCACGGGTGTCGGTGAAGCGGAAGTCAACAAACTTGACTTCGTTTTCTTTCACCATCTTCATCACATCTGCGACGGTCTTGGCCATCAAATACTCCTGTTGCACGGTTGTAAAAAGGGGATTGCTTGCAAGTAACCGCAGTTTCCATGCCAGCGAACGGTAAGCCGGCTT
>CAMCJY010000191.1 GCA_945875225.1 Comamonas sp. lk
CCAGCCACCACATTGCCCACTACGATGACGCAGACGGCAGGCCGTTCGACCCGCCGCCAAGCCAGCGCAAACATGGCTCGGCGCACTTGCCAGATCAGGCGGTAGAGCCAGGAGACGGGCAGCAGCAGCCACACCCCTAAGGATCGGCCTTGCCAGGCGCGGAGCAATAGCTGGCTTGCCAGGCTGCGCATGGCATCAGCGCCGAAGCGCACCCCGCGGCGCTTGCGGCGCAAAAGCAAGTAGGCTGATGTCGCCTGTGCATGCAGCGCCCAGCGGCGCAAGCACCAAGGGGTGGTCGCTTAAGGCGTGGGCGCTGATGGTGAGCACGGGTTGGCGATTTCCATAGATTGGGGCCAGCAGCACCCAGGTCTTGGCGAGTGCACTCGTGGCTACGTTCAGTTTACCTTGCAGGTCCTGCCCGCTTTGGCTGCTTTCGGTATCTTGAAGCAGCAGGCTGCGCCTTTTGAACCTAGCAGGCCGGGCTGAGTTTTAATTTAATATGGACTGTGCAGACCTCTCCCGTCTTTTCGCGACCTTAAGCGGCGCACAACCACTTCCAATAACCTTCATGACAGAAGCTTTGTCCGTCCGCCGTGCTGCGCCCCAGGTCTGGTCGGTAGGCGCCTTATGCCATGCGATTGCCGACGCCCTGGAGGCGCGCTTTAACCCGGTACGTGTGGCGGGAGAAATCAGTGGTTTTGTGCGCGCCGCCAGCGGGCATTGCTATTTCACGCTCAAAGACAGCAGCGGGCAATTGCGCTGCGCCATGTTCAAGCGTGCTGCCTCGGGGTTGGCCTTTGTGCCGCGCGAGGGACAGCGCGTCGAGGTCTCCGGCCGCCTGGGCGTGTATGAGCCACGGGGAGAGCTGCAACTGGTGGTAGAGGCCATGGTGCAGGCGGGCGAGGGCAATTTGTATGAGCAGTTTGTGCTGCTCAAAGCGCGCTTGCAGGCCGAAGGCCTGTTTGAGGCCGAGCGCAAAAAGCCGCTGCCAAAGCGGGTGCGCGGCATCGGTGTGGTGACATCGCTGGGTGCTGCCGCTTTGCATGATGTGGTGAGCGCATTGCAAAGGCGCGTCCCCCATATACCGGTGCTGATCGCGCCGGCCAGTGTGCAGGGCGCCAATGCGGCCGCAGAGTTGGTGCAGGCTCTTCAGGCTTTGTATGGTTTTGCAGCGTCAGCTCAAGAGGAAGGTCCCCATGGGGATCCCGCTGCTGGCAAGGTGCATGTTGACCTCATTTTGCTAGTGCGCGGTGGCGGCGCCATGGAGGACCTGTGGTCTTTCAATGACGAGGTATTGGCCCGGGTGCTGGCGCAAAGCCCGGTGCCGGTCATTAGCGGTATCGGCCACGAAACCGATTTCACGATTGCCGATTTTGTGGCGGACCTGCGCGCCCCCACGCCCACGGCCGCAGCGGAGTTATGTGCCATGCCCTTGGATCAGTTACTCGATGCTTGCGGGCAAATGCAATCGCGTCTGCAAAACGCCCTAGTTCGCAAGCTGGACCGTGAGTCACAGCGCCTGGACCAAATGGCCAGCCGCGCGGGCCGCCCGGCAGCGCTGCTTGGGCGTTTGCAATTGCGCTTGGCTGGCCTGGGGCAGCGCATGGCCTATGCACCGGCGCAGCAGTTCCAAGCGCAGCAAACCCGGCTACTGGCCAGCCAGTCTGGGCTGCGCAACGCGGTAAATAAGCGCGCGCAAGGCCAGCGCAGCCGTCTAGAACACCTGGGGGTGCGCCTTGGCGCTATGGACCCGCAACTGGTGCTGGGTCGCGGTTACGCCTGGTTGCAAGATGATGCGGGCCGACCCCTTACGGGCACTGCGCAGATGCAAACAGGCCAGCGGGTACAAGCCCGTTTGTCCGATGGCACTGCCGATATGCAGGTACAGGCCATCCGGCGCGCCCAGGCTTAGCCGCTTCGGGTCGGCGCACGGTGGCCGACTTTGCTGGCTTAGTAATCGTCCAGCACTGCACCTTTGCTGGCGGTGGATGCATTGAAAGCGAATTTTGCTTGCACGCCACGGGTGTAGCGTGGCGCGGGCGCCGTCCAAGCGGCGCGGCGTTTGGCGATTTCTTCGTCCGACACATTCAATTGCAGTAGCAATGCGTGCGAGTCGATAGTGATCGAGTCGCCCTCGTGAATGAATGCGATGGTTCCGCCGACCGCCGCTTCGGGTGCCACATGGCCAACCACCATGCCCCAAGTGCCGCCGGAAAAACGGCCATCGGTAATCAGGCCCACGCTTTCGCCCAGACCGGCCCCAATCAGCGCGCCGGTAGGTGCCAGCATTTCGGGCATGCCCGGCCCGCCTTTGGGGCCGAGGTAGCGCAATACCATCACATCGCCGGCGACGATCTTGCCGGCCAAAATGGCTTTCAGCGCGGATTGCTCGTCGTCAAACACGCGCGCCGGGCCGGTCATGACCGGTTTTTTTAGGCCGGTGATTTTGGCCACGCAGCCTTCGGGCGAGAGGTTGCCCTTCAAAATCGCCAGGTGGCCTTGGGCGTACATCGGTTGGTTGATGGGGCGGATGACATCCTGGTCAGCGCGCGGCACGTCTGGGATGTCATTGAGCACCTCGGCAATCGTCTGGCCGGTAATCGTCAGGCAGTCACCGTGTAGCAGTCCGGCCACCAGCAAAGTCTTCATCACTTGCGGAATGCCGCCTGCGCGGTGCAGGTCCACCGCCAGGTATTTGCCGCTGGGTTTGAGGTCGCACAGCACCGGGGTTTTGACGCGTACACGCTCAAAGTCCTCAATCGTCCACTGGACCTCTGCCGCATGCGCGATGGCCAAAAAGTGCAGCACCGCATTGGTGGAGCCTCCGGTCGCCATGATCACCGCGACCGCATTTTCTATGGATTGGCGCGTCACGATGTCGCGCGGCTTGATGTCTTTTTTGATCGCTTCGATGAGCACCTTGGCCGACGCCTTGGCCGAATTGAGCTTCTCATCGTGCGGGTTGGCCATAGTGCTGGAGTAGATCAGCGAAATGCCCAGTGCCTCGAAGGCACTGGACATGGTGTTGGCGGTGTACATGCCGCCGCAGGAGCCGGGGCCGGGTATGGCGCGTTGCTCGATTTCGTGCAGGTCAAAGTCACTTAAATTGCCCGCCGCGTTCTGGCCCACGGCCTCGAACACGCTGACGATATTGAGGTCTTGGCCTTTGTAGCTGCCAGGCAGAATCGTGCCGCCATAGACGTAAATTGCCGGTACGTTGGCGCGCAACATGCCCATCAAGCCGCCTGGCATATTTTTGTCGCAACCGCCAATGACCACCACGCCGTCCATCCACTGGCCTTGCACGCAGGTCTCGATGCAATCGGAAATCACTTCGCGGCTGACCAGGGAATACTTCCTGCCTTCGGTACCCATGGCCATACCGTCTGAGATGGTGGGCGTGCCAAACACCTGGGCATTGCCGCCGGCCTCTTCGATGCCGGCGATCGCCGCATCTGCCAGTTTTTGCAAACCGCTGTTGCAAGGGGTGATGGTGCTGTGTCCGTTGGCCACGCCGACCATGGGTTTCTTGAAGTCGCTCTCATGGTAGCCCATGGCGTAGTACATCGACCGGTTGGGCGCGCGCGATTTGCCTTCGGTGATATTGGCGCTGCGGCGGTTGATGGGCAGGAGGGGAATGGTTTTATCGGTCATGGCGCGGTTCGCAAGGCGTTGAAAAACCCCAGTTTACTTGCCGCTCCGCCAGCGGTACCCCGGCTAGGGCTGAGGGCCGCGCAACCAGTCGCCCAGTGGGGTCTCGGCCCATGCAGCCGGGATACTGGCCTGGGGCATTGAGGGGATAAACTTCAATTCTTTCTCCCTGGCCTCTACCCTCTTGGCGGTGCGCCTGAAGGCTTCGCGCCAACTGAGCTCCGGACGCAGACCTTGCTCCAGCAGGCTCTCGATGAACCAGGTGTTGGTCGATTTGGGGTTGCACCCGAAGGAACTGCGGTCGGCAGCGCTGGCCGTAAGCAGCACGCGGGAGCCGTTGCCAAGCGCCGGGACAAACGAGCCCGAATGGCAAGCCGACAAGAGTACGGCGGTGGGCGCGGATGGGTTGATGCGGCGCAGCCAGCTATCTAGCACCGTCGAGCGAATGGGAGGGTAGGCCCGACCCGCGATGTCGATCGCCAACTGGTCCACATGTCCGTGGCTGCTGATGAGCACGACGACGGTGAGGGGGTATTTGTCGGACCATGCGCCGACTCGGGTAAACACCTCGCTCAAGTTTTGCTGCGTAGCCGCTGGGAACAGGGTGGCCTGGCCTTTGGGCGGATTGCTCAACACAATGCTTTGCATCGGCATGCCAAAGCCCGCCAAGCGATTTTCCATGGCCAATACATCGCCTTGAAATGCCGTGGACTGCGAGTGCAGCGCGGCAGCCACGAAGACCAGGGTGCGCTTGCTCGGGTCGCCGGTTGCTAATGCCGATTCGGCGCGGTCTAACTGCGTTGACAGGCTTAACACAGCCGCCGCGGCGGGCGGGCCCGGTGGCGTGCTGGCGCAGGCGCCTAGCATCAGCACCACTGCCAACATAAAGATACGCTGGAAGAGAAGTGCCGGAAATTTG
>CAMCJY010000192.1 GCA_945875225.1 Comamonas sp. lk
CAACTGACCGGCAGCATCGAACCACTGGCCTCGGCGCTGAAGATGGCCGATGTGCGTTTGGGGCGTGCTGCGCAACCGCGGCTGGCCCCGCTGCAGCGCGCCATTGCCCGCGACATGGCGCGGGTGCAGAACACGCCGCTATCGGACACACCGGCCTTGCTGCTGCAACTGGACGAATTGGTCTTGTTGGCCGATGACTTGCCCCTAGCCAATGCCGTGGGACTGGTGCCGCCGCCGGACTCGCTGGCGCGCAAGCCCAAGGAAGCGGTCGGCGACTGGTGGTTACGCCTGTTGGCAGTGCTGCGCGAAGAAGTCAAAAGCCTGGTGCGCGTGAGCAAAATCACCGAGCCCGAGGCCGCGCTTTTAACACCTGAGCAATCCTTTTTTGTGCGCGAAAATTTCAAGCTGCGCATTCTCAATGCGCGCCTGGGCTTGATGGCGCGCCAGATCGGACCGGCACGCGCCGACGTGGCCAATGCCAACGAAAGCCTGACGCGCTATTTTGCGCCCCAGTCGCGCAAGACGCAAACGGCCGCAGCGCTCTTGCAACAAGTACAAACCAAGATGCGTACCTTGGACGTGCCGCGAGTGGACGAGACCTTGGCTGCGCTGTCTACAGCGGCTGCGGGGCGCTGAGGTGGTACGCGCTGTTTTGTGGCTGCTGGCTTTGTTCGGCGTGGCCGTTGTCAGCGCATTGTTTGCTGCGAGCAACCCCGGCACGGTGACCTTGTTCTGGCCGCCTTATCGGGTGGACTTGTCCTTGAACTTGGTACTGCTGGTTTTGCTGGCGCTGTTTGTGGTGGTTCACCTTGCGCTAGGCGCCTTGGAAACTTTTGCCGGCATTCCGGGGCAGGCGCGGCGCTGGCGCTTGCAGCAAAAAGAGCGTTGGGTGCAAAGCTCGCTGGTCGATGCCTTGGCGCATTTGGTGGCAGGCCGCTTTGTGCGGGCGCGTAAAGCGGCTGAGTACGCGCTTGCCATGCACACCCGCGCGGATGCGCAAGATGAATCGCAGGGCCGCAGTCTGCGTATCCAAGCCATTTTGCATTTGGTAGCTGCAGAGAGCGCGCATGCCGTGCAAGACCATAGCCAGCGTGATAAACATTTCCAGCAGGCAACTGATTTGTTGAATATTCCGGAAGTCAGTGCCACGCAGGAAGGCTTTTATATGCGTGCCGCGCGCTGGGCCTTGGATGACCACGATGCACCGGCTGCCGCGCAATGGTTAGAGCGCCTGCCCCAGGGCGCCGCCCGGCGCACCTTGGCGCTGCGATTGCGCTTTCGGGTGGCCCGTATGCAGGGCGAAAACGCGGTGGCTTTGGAAACTTTGCGCTTGCTGGTCAAACACCGCGCGATCTCGAGCGGCAATGGCGCCAGCATCTCGCAGGCGCTAGCGCTTGAACTTTTGCATGCAGGCCAGGACACCGGTCAGATATTGACCGCTTGGGATTTTCTGGACGACGAGGAGCGTACCTTGACCGATGTGGCCCTGGGTATGGCCAAGCATTGGTTGGCCAAGGGCGGGGACGCTGCCCAATCGCGCCAATGGCTGCTACCAGTTTGGGAACGTATGGTGCAGGACCCCAAGGCCCTAAGCCCCTTACAGCGTATGCGATTGGTACGCTGTTTGGAAGCCGGTCTGCTGTCTCAGCACGAGGCCCCGGATGTGAAGTGGGTGTCGCGCATCGAGTCTGCCCAGCAAAGCCAGGCGCGCGATCCACTCTTGCAATACCTGGGCGCTGTGATGTGTGTGCGTTTGAGTTTGTGGGGCAAGGCCCAGCATTTGCTGCGCCAATGCATAGCCACCAGTCCCGATCCGGAAATCAAGGGCGATGCCCAGCGCATTCTTGATTCGCTGGAACAGCGAAAAGCTTAACTGCGCGCAATAAATTTTGCCGGCTTTTGCGCCGTCTGGAAGCGCAAAAAATAAGGGGCACCGAAGTGCCCTTTATCCCTTGTAGCCGCGAAGTCGGCCGCTTGTCGCACTGTAGCCCGGCTCTAGGCGATAGGCAGTTGCATCTGGCCTAAGTCGCGCTTGGTCTCGACCAATACCAGCGGCGCATCGTCTAACACCACTGGCGCAGGACGCTCGCGCGGCACATGCAGCGCAGCGGCTTCTGCGGCAATAGCGGCTTGCACCGCAGCGATTTTTTGCGGGTCCGAGTTCACCCATTGCAGACCTGAGCTTTGGGCTACGGTTTGCAGGTTTTCAAGCGGCAACACAAAGGCACTCACTGCTGGCATGGCCGGTGCAGCCTGGGCCACGGGGGCCGCAGTCGCTGGTGCTGCGGCCTGCGGTGTTGCGTGGCTCTGCGCTACCGCCTGTGGAGCTACCTCTGGCTGCGCGCTAGCGTGTGGAGTCACGTCAGTTTGCGCCGCCACGGCTGTGGCCGGTGCCGCGCTGGGTACTGCTTGCGCATGGCTGTCCTGGGCCGTGTCCGGTGTGCTCACCGGTGCAGCTGCCGCTTGCGTGAAATAGGAACGCACCGGCGCCTCGCCGTCTTCGCTTGCGCGCTCGGACTGGCGCAGCTCGAAGTTGCTTGGCGTTTGCTCTTCTTGCTTATCCGCGTCGGCATCACGTCCGCCACGCGGGCCGCGCTCGCGGCCATTGCGGTCGCGTGAGCGGCGGCCATTGCTGTCCCGGCTGTCCGCGCTTTCGGGTACTCCGCCTTCAGCCGTTGGCTGTCCGTTGGTTTCATCCTGGCCTTGCGCTACCGCAATCGGGTTGCCTGCTTCGTCCAAACGCGGGCCACGGTCATTTCGACGACCCCGGCCGCCACGGCTGCGCCCGCCTTCACGGCCTTCACGCGCACCGGCTTCACGCCCCGCGTTGTCATTGCCGTTGGCGTCGCTTGGCAAGCCTGCGTCGCCACCACGGTCAGCTTGGCGTTCGCCATTTTCAGAACGCTCGGTGCGCTCGCCGCGTTCACCGCGTTCGCTGTTGCGTCCGCCGCGTCCGCCGCGTGCGGGACGCGGAGTATCGACGCCGTTAGCGTCTAGGTTCACAGCCTGGGCGTTATCGCCCGCTGCCAGGGGTTTTCCTTCGGCATTGAAACGCTCGCGTTGGCTGCCACGTTCACCGCTGCGTTCGCCACCACGTCCACCGCGTCCGCCACGACTGTTGCTTCCTTCGCCACGGCTTTCGCCGCGCGCGCCACGTCCCTGGCCGTCGCGACCACCCTCGCGCGGGGGGCGGCCTTCACGCCGTTCGTCGGCTTTGGGTGCGACGGGCTTGCTGTCTGTCGGGGCGGGAGCCGGGGCAGCGAACAAACTCTTGACCCAGGAGAAAAAGCCTTGCTGGGCTGCAGGTGCCACAGCTGCGGGCGCTATCGGTGCGGTGCGCGCCGGTGCTGCGGCTTTGGGCGGCGCTTGGGGGCGCGGCGCGGCTTGGGGCGCAGGTGCATCAGGCAAGACGCCTTTGATCACCGGGATTTGCTTATTGGTTGGCTCTTGCGAGCGGCGCGTCACCGAGGTGGGGTCCTCGATGGTGTCAGCCATTTTGTAGCTCGCCTCGATGTGGTCCAGGCGCGGGTCGTCGTGCTTCAAGCGTTCGAGCTTGTAGTTGGGCGTTTCCAGGGTTTTGTTGGGCACCATCAGCACGTTGATGCGCTGTTTGAGTTCGATCTTGGCGATCTCGGTGCGCTTTTCATTGAGCAGGAAGGAGGCCACTTCGACCGGCACCTGGCATAGCACCGAAGCCGTGTTGTCCTTGAGCGACTCTTCCTGGATGATGCGCAAAATTTGCAACGCGCTCGATTCGGTATCGCGGATATGGCCCGAACCACCGCAGCGCGGGCAGGGGATGGATGCGCCTTCAGACAGGGCCGGGCGCAAGCGCTGGCGGCTCATTTCCATCAAGCCAAATTTGCTGATGGTGCCAAACTGCACGCGTGCGCGATCCTGGCGCAGCGCGTCGCGCAAGCGGCTTTCCACTTCGCGGCGGTTGCGGCTTTCCTCCATATCGATAAAGTCGATCACGATCAGGCCGCCCAAGTCGCGCAAACGCATTTGGCGCGCTACTTAGTCAGCGGCTTCCAAGTTGGTGCGGGTAGCGGTTTCTTCGATGTCGCCGCCTTTGATCGCGCGCGCCGAGTTCACATCCACGCTGACCAGCGCCTCGGTGTGGTCGATCACGATAGCGCCGCCGCTGGGCAGTTGCACGGTGCGTGCATAGGCCGATTCGATCTGGTGCTCGATCTGGAAGCGGCTGAACAAGGGTGCATCATCACGGTAGCGCTTCACGCGGGCCGCATGCTCGGGCATGACGTGGGCCATGAACTGCTGGGCTTGTTCATACACATCGTCGGTATCGATCAGGATGTCGCCGATGTCATGGCTGAAGTAGTCGCGGATGGCGCGGATGACCAGGCTGGACTCCTGGTAAATCAGGAAAGCGCCTTTGCCGCTTTTGGCTGCGCCGTCGATGGCGTTCCAAAGCTTGAGCAGGTAGTTCAAGTCCCATTGCAACTCAGGCGCGCTGCGGCCAATGCCGGCGGTGCGGGCGATGATGCTCATGCCGTTGGGGTATTCGAGCTGGTCCAGCGCTTCTTTCAGGTCCGAGCGGTCCTCAC
>CAMCJY010000193.1 GCA_945875225.1 Comamonas sp. lk
GCAAAGACTGGATGCCTTGGTACACCAAAGCGAACACCGCATCGAGTGGCAATGGGTCAAGGGCCACGCCGGCGACCCCGGCAATGAGCGCGCCGACGCCCTGGCCAACCGCGGGGTGGAACAGCTCAGCCGCTAGTTCAGAGCACGCCAGCGAACATCATGACTTCGACGACGTCGCCCTCGGCGATATTGCCCTGTCCATGCGGCAAGACCATCAGCCCATTGGCCTGCACCATAGAACTGAGCACGCCTGATCCCTGCTGACCGGTAGTGCGGACCTGCAGCGAGCCGTCGGCCGCGCGCGAGACGATCGCGCGCTGGTATTCGGTGCGCCCCGGTTTTTTTCGAATCGCTTCGCTGCTGCGCGCTTGCAGCATCGGGCACTGCACCTGCGGGTCTTCTGGGCTGGCGCCCATCATTTGCCAAAGGGCTGGGCGCACGAAGGCTAAAAACGTCACCATCACCGCTACCGGGTTGCCCGGCAGGCCAAACAAGGGAACGCGGCCGATGCGGCCCACCGCCATAGGGCGGCCCGGTCGCATGGCAATGCGCCAAAAGGCCACGCCGCCTTCGCCCCAAGTATCGCTGTGCGCTAGTTGCCGCATCATGGCTTTGGTGTGGTCAGCTTCACCCACGCTCACACCTCCACTGGTCACAATCGCGTCTGCTTGCGCGGCAGCTTGGAGGAACGCGCGTTCCAGCAAATCCGGGGCATCGCGGACCACGCCCAGGTCTATGCATTCAATGCCCATGCGCTGCAACATGCCCCATACGGTATAGCGGTTGCTGTCAAACACGGCGCCTTCACGGGGGCCGTCGCCCAGGCTCAAAATTTCATCGCCGGTGGAGAAATAAGCCACGCGAAGCTTGCGAAATACGGCTACCGTAGGCAAACCTAGGCTAGCGAGCAGGCCCAAGCCGGCGGGCCCTAAGACCGAGCCCTTGGCTAGCGCAACGCTGCCACACTGCACATCCTCGCCGCGCAAGCGTCGGTTGTCACCCGGCTGCAAAATGCCCTGCGCAATCTCAATGCAGTTCTTTTGCACCTTCACAAGCTCTTGGGGCACCACGGTGTCTAGCCCCGGCGGGAGAATGGCCCCGGTCATGATGTGCAGGCATTGGCCTGCGCCAATCTGCCCAGAAAATGGCGTGCCCGCCAGTGCACTGCCTGCAATCTGCAATTGCAAAGGCTTGTTTGCCGACAAGGCGCTGCCATCGAATGCATAGCCGTCCATGGCGGAGTTGTCGTGCGGCGGTACATCAATCGGGCTGACGATGTCCTGGGCCAACACCCGTCCCAATGCGTGCATCAGGGGCAGGGCTTCGGTCTGTGTGGGTAGGGGCACCATATCGGCCAGGAATGCATTGACGGACGATGCCGCCAACGCATCGGGGTCATAACCCAGCAATGCGTCGGCTATTTCTGCCAGCGATTTCATAGAAAGAAATCCACCTTATCCACCGATATAACTCATTTCCACCCGCCGCCCGGGCGCTGCCTCAGGCTGCGCGGGCAGTGTGGCGCGCAACATTGAGTAGCGGTCATCGCGCTGCTCCCAGATCGCGCCTATGGCGCCAGCCAGTTCCTGCGCATTCGCGCCCCCGCGCAGCAGGCTGCGCAAGTCATACCCCCGACTGGCGAACAGACACAAATACAACTGGCCTTCGGTAGATAAACGAGCGCGGTTGCAGTCGCCGCAAAAGGCTTGGGTCACACTGCTGATCACGCCTATCTCGCCGGCATGGGCATCGGGCCGGCCCTGCGCGTCGGCGTAAGCCCAGCGCTGCGCTGTCTCGCCTGTTGCAGAGGCCTCCAGCGGCATCAAGGAAAACTCGGTTTGCAAGCGCGCTATGACCTCGGCCGAAGGCAACACTTCATGCATGCGCCAGCCGTTGGTGGCACCTACATCCATGTATTCGATAAACCGTAAAACAATTCCGGTCCCTCGGAAATGCCTGGCCATGGGCAGAATTTCATGGTCATTGGTACCACGCTTGACCACCATATTGACCTTGATAGGTCCCAGGCCTGCCGCCTGCGCCGCTTCGATGCCCTTGAGCACTTCGGACACGGGGAAGTCCACGTCGTTCATTTGGCGGAATATGCGGTCGTCCAGTCCATCCAGACTGACGGTGACACGCTGCAAGCCGGCATCACGCAATGCCTGGGCTTTACGGGCTAAGAGGGCGCCGTTGGTGGTCAGCGTCATGTCCAGTGCGTGCCCTTCGAGTGTGCGCAGAGCGCCGAGTTGGGCTACCAGCAATTCCAGGTTTTTGCGCAGCAAGGGCTCACCCCCCGTAAGGCGGATTTTTTGCACCCCCAAGCCAACAAACTCCCGCGCCACTTGCACAATTTCTTCAAAGGACAGCAAGGCTGACTGGGGCAGGTACTGGTAGTCCTTGTCAAACACTTCCTTGGGCATGCAATAACTGCAGCGAAAATTACACCGGTCGGTGACGCTGATGCGCAAGTCGCGCAAGGGGCGTCCCAGAATATCGCTAGTCGCAAGCCCTGGCGCGCGGCCCATCCCTGCTACAGACGAGGGGATGGGAAGTGCGCCTGGACGCAGGTCGTACACCGGAATTACGCGCGGCGGGTGGGAATTACTCATGCCGCTATTGTGCAGTGTGTGCTCAGGCCTTTAGCCCCGCCTTGGTACTATTGTTGTTTGCCATGGCCTACTTTCTTAACCTTGCCCTCATTGCGCTGAACGCGCTGTGCGCTCCAGCCGCGCCAGCTTGGCGTCGCGGTGCCTGGCTTTACGGTCTATGAAGGCGCCCTCTGACCTTGGTGATAAGCCACGCGGACTGCGGGCTTGGTGGCAGCGCTTTTGGCGAGAACCGGAAGTCACTGCCCAAGCGGGGACTTCCTCGATGGCTGCAAGCTCCTCCGCTACCCGCTTAATGGTTCAGGCGCCCACGCACCAGCCGAGTGAGGCGCCGGCCGAACCGGGCCGCATTACCAAGGAAGCGCTGCTGAGCCCGCGACCCGCTGGGCCGGCGCAGGAAGAGCCACCGGATTTGCTGCAGCAACGCGCGCGCTTTTGGGCGACTGCCACCCATGATTTGTGTCAGCCCGCACAGGCCCTGGCGCTGTTTTTAGAGCGTTTACAACGCTTGCCGCCTGAGGCATCCGCTGAGGCTTTGCACGGTTATTTGCAATCCTCGATGCAAGACTTGACGCGCTTGCTTGCCGGTCTGATGGAACTGGCGCAGATAGAGGCCGGCGAGGTGCAGGCCTCACGCATGGTGGTATCGGTGGACGAGCTGTTTTTCCGGGTGCGCGAGCAACTGGCCGATCAGGCGCAGGCCAAAGGTTTGCGTTGGGTCGTCCGCTCCAATGGGCGCTCGGTACTCGGCGATGCGGCGCTGCTCGAACGCGTCTTGCTGGCCTTGGGCCGCAACGCGCTGCGATTTTGCGCGCAAGGTACGGTCTTGCTCAGCGCCCGCCTGGTGCAGGATGGGGCGGCAGTGCGTCTGGATGTCAGCGACAGCGGGCCGGGCATCGCTGAGCGCGACCACACCAAGATTTTCGAGCCGTTTGCCCAGCGCAATGTGGCAACGCTGCAAGAGCCATCGCGCCCCTCACTGGGCCTGCATATCGCCTCCCGCCACTGCCAGCTGATGGGAACCCAGGTGCAGTTGCGTTCTGCATTGGGGCGCGGGAGCCGTTTTTCCATCACCTTGCCGCTGGCCGATGACCGTGCCAAGGTGCAAGCGGCGGATGTACCCAAGGCCCTGGAGACCTTCGGTTTGGAAGGATTGCGTGTGGCCTTGTTCGATACCGACCAAGAACGCGCAGACATGGTCGCTGCCTGGTTGCGCAGTTGGGGGTGTGTGCTGCTCGATGCGCAGACCTTGGGCGCTGCCAGCGCATTGCAAGCCCAAGCTGTGGTTTGCGCCTGGCAGGCGGATGCGCCGCTGCAGGCGGGTCAGCACATCCGGGCCTTGCGTGGGGGTATTGGGAGTCCTATACCGGCTTGCGTGATTCACGCTGACCTTGGTAAGGCCGAAGTTATGCTTGATCTGCCTGCCGCTACGGCTGTCTTGGGCCAAGCTTTGCAAGCCGCACAGTTGCGCGCATGGCTGCGTCGCGTGTTGCAAACCTAGGCCTGGCCTGGGTCAATGACTGGCGTTGAAGGCATAGTTGGCCGCCGCGCGTACGGCCTGCGTACGGTTGTCAGCATGAAAATAGCGCAGGATGGCACTGACATGGGTTTTTATGGTTTCCTCCGAAAGCTCTAGTGCCGTGGCGATTTCCCGGTTGGTATGGCCTTGCATTAAGCCGCGCAGCACCATTTCCTGTTTGGGCGACAGCGGCAGCGCCAGGGCTGCCTTGCCGGCAGCAGCTAAAGGTCTTAGCTCCTGCGGCAGGTAAATCTCGCCATTGAGCACCTGGGAAATGGCTTCGAGCAAGTCGTCGGTGTTGCCCGTCTTGGTCACAAAACCGGCGGCGCCGTTTTTGAGCGCCAGTTGGATCAATTGCAGCGTGGTGCTACCCGAGATCATCAGCACCACTAGTGCGGGTTGAATGCGGCCCATCTGGCGCAGCACCTCCAA
>CAMCJY010000194.1 GCA_945875225.1 Comamonas sp. lk
CCTGTTGCTGAGTTTGGGCACTGGCACTCGTTCGCTGATGTAGCCGTGTTTTACCGCTGTGGCTACCACCCTGTTCCACGCCACCGTAAAGTTGTTGAGTGTGCTGGTTTTGGGCTTCCTTGCCATTTGCCTATCCCGCCATAGTTCAAACGCCTGTATGTCCCTGTGCTCCAGATGTTCCAAATACCTGTCACCAAAGTAGGGAATGAAATACTTCTCTATGCAGGTGATGTAGGTGCTGTAAGCCGTTCTACCCTCAGCAGCATCCACCTGTGCTCTAAGTTCTGCCAGTGTCAGTTGGGCGATGTGTGCAAACAGGTGTGTTCGGTGTGCTAAACCCAGCCTAGTGCGGTAGCGGGCTTCGTCGTATATATCGCAGGCACGGGCTATGGCTGCTTCTATGCTGCTGGCACCCGTAGTCTGTCTGTGCCAAGTACCTGAGGGAAGACGGAAGCGGCATTGGTAGCGTTGGCTGCGGCTGCGGCGATAAACCGTCAATGCACCATCACGCAGGACTATCTGTTTAGGTGGGTTGGTGGCGGGGAATGGAGGGGTTTGGCGGGCTGGGACAGCAGCGTGGGCTTTTAGGTTGAGTGATTCAATCACCACCGCACCTGACTGGGGCAAACAAGCATCCAAGCCCACAAAGACAAAAGCCACCGCAGGGTCCCGGTGGCTTTTGCAAGAATGAATCTGGTGGGACGTGCGGGGGTCGAACCCACGACAAACGGATTAAAAGTCCGCTGCTCTACCAACTGAGCTAACGTCCCGTCAATAAGCTTGTGACTTACTGCCAAGCTTTAAATTATAGCCTTGTTTTTTTCGTCTATTTGTTGAACTGTGCAAGCTGGTTCATCACCCAGCCTGCCGCGCACATGCCAAAGCTGGCGGTCACGGCGACGCTCGAGCCGTAGCCATGGCAATTGAGGTTGTTGTCCGTTTTTTCCTGCGCTGTACTCTGCGCCGCTTGCACGGCTTCGGCGCTAAACACACAGCTAATTTGCATCTTCTTGGGCTCGCGTGCGGCCCCGTGGTATCTGCGCAGGCGGTAACGCACTTTTGCCAACAAAGGGTCGTGGCTGCAGACACACAAATCTGCCACCGCCACCTGGTGGGCCATACGCTTTCCGCCGGCAGCGCCTACGGTAATAAACACTGTGCCGGTCTCGATAGCCCACTGCGCCATCGCGGTCTTGGCGAGCACTTGGTCGCAGGCGTCAATCACCGCATCCGCATCGGGTGGCACCAAGCGCGCCCAGTTGTCAGGGCTTACGAAATCATCGATACCTTGCACTTGGCAATGCGGGTTGATCAGTGCAATGCGCTGGGCCATGGCCTCAATTTTGGCGACACCCACGGTGCTACTGAGGGCCTGAATTTGGCGGTTGATATTGGACTCAGCAACATGGTCCATATCAATGAGCGTAAGGCGCTCTACGCCGCTGCGTGCCAACGCCTCAGCCGCCCAAGAGCCCACGCCTCCCAGCCCAACCACCACCACATGAGAGCCTCGCATTTTGCGAGCCGCCGAAGGGCCATATAGTCGGTCCAGTCCGCCAAAACGCCTATCTGCATCCACAGCTTGACAGAGATCGTGTTCAGCCATGGGGTGGCAATGGCAAAGCGGTCAATCCGGCTATTGGGCCTATTGCTGCTAATTCATGCGCGCAAGGCGCCCTTTGGCAATATCGGCCGCTTCACTTTGCGGGAAATTGGCCACTAGGTCTTCCAATGTTTTGCGAGCCGGCACCAAGTCTTTCAATTCGAGTTGGCAATTGGCAATCGCCAGCCAGGCTTCAGGAACGCGGGTGTAGGCGGGGCTGCGCGCAATCATCTTGCGAAAGCTAGCGACAGCAGCCGGGTAATTTTTCAGAACAAACTGGGCGTTACCCAGCCAAAACAGGGCCGCACTACCGTAGCCGCTTTGCGGATAGCGCCCCAAAAAATCTGCAAACATATTTTGCGCGGACTCAAATTCGCCGCCACGAAAACTCGCCAATGCCGAATCAAACATACGCTTTTCAGCGGACTCTGCTAAAAATTCGACCCCTTCGTAGCTGACCTTAATGGGCTCCAGCCGCTGCAGGCGTTCTTCCAAACGTTTGATTTGCTCGGCTTGACGCCGCTGGGCTTCATTCATTTCGCGCCCGAGCTGCTCACCTTGGCCCCGGATTTTGGCAGCCTCTCCATTGGCCGCTTCCCACTGATTCTGCAAATCAAGCAAACCGCGGCGCAAGCTGACGAGTTCCTCGGCCTGGCGCTTGGATTCATCTAGCAATTTTTGGTCCGTTTCGCGGCGCAACGCTTCTATCTTTTGGCGTAGGTCCAAAATAGCGCGGCGTGCTTCGTCATCATCAAACAAGCCAGCACTGGCCGTTCCAGCCAATAACAGTGCGGCCACGAGCAGCAAAGACTGCCGCCCGAAAAATCCAAGCTTTTGCATCACCCTACTCACCGGATAAGGATCTCAGCACGGCGATTTTTTTCCATTGCCATTTCGCTGTCGCCAGTTGATGCAGGTTTTTCTTTACCAAAACTCACCGATTCCATTTGCGTATCGGCAACGCCTAGCAAGGACAAGGCTCTGCGCACTGCATCTGCACGTTTTTGGCCTAAAGCCAGGTTGTATTCGCGGCCCCCACGCTCATCGGTATGGCCGTCAATGCTAATGCGTTGGTTTTTGTTAGCCTTCAAATTGCGCGCCTGGGTCTCGATGATGGCCTGGTACTCCGGGCGGATGGCAAAGCTGTCGAATTCAAAGTAAATGGTACGCGCATTGGCAGCAGCTAGGGCGTCAGAACCGGTCGCACTCTTGGTACCTGCCGTGGTGTCGAGCGTCGCAACGTTAGATTTATTGTCACCCGCAGCGGCAGTCGTTGCAGGCGTCAGTGTTTTCATCGCCACACTGGCTTGTCCTGACTTATCCTCTACGCTGACCTCGTTGAGCTTCACGGGCGAACTGCAGGCGGCGATGGTACCCGCCAGGGCCAGGATCAGGGTCCACTTATACATAACTAACTCCTTATTAAAAATACCGAAGGTCCAAAAAATTTCATTGGGCAATCAACGGCCCCCAATCGGGCTCTCGCAAATCACCGCTTTGGCCTGCCAAGCGAGCCTTGACTTTGCCGTCAATCGTGGTGGTCATGAGTGCTTCGCGCCCTTGCTGCTGGGTCGCGTAAATAATCATCCGGGCGTTAGGAGCAAAGCTGGGATTTTCGTCCGCCATAGTTTCTGTCAAGGCCAAGGCCTGACCGGAGCTGAGGTCTTGGATATGCAGCTTAAAGGCACCAGAGACCCGCGAGATGTAGGCCAGCCAGCGCCCGTCAGGGCTGAGGGTGGGCGAAATGTTGTAGCTGCCCGTAAAGGTGATCCGCTCGGCATTGCCGCCTGAGGCGGGTATTTTGTAAATCTGGGGCGAACCGCCGCGGTCGCTGACAAAATAAATAAAGCGCCCATCGGCGGTGAAAACGGGTTCGGTGTCGATAGCGGTGGAAGTCGCTAAGCGACGGGGCTCGGCGCTGGAGTTGCCAACATCGAGCAGAAATAACTGCGAACCGCCGTCGCGGCTGAGCGTTAGGGCCAGCGTTTTGCCATCTGGCGACCAGGCTGGGGCGCTATTGGAGCCTTTGAAATTGGCCACTAGGCGGCGCTTGCCGGTGTCCACATCATGCACGTACACCACCGGTTTACGCGATTCGAAGGACACATAGGCCAATTGATTGCCATTAGGCGACCAGGAAGGGGAGATGATGGGCTCCACGCTGCGCAAGGCCGATTGCGCGCTCTCACCGTCTGAATCGGCCACCCAGAGGTTGTAAATCGAAGCGCTTTTTGTCACATAAGCGATGCGGGTCGCAAACACGCCTTTTTCTCCAGTTAATTTTTCGTAAACGGAATCGGCAATGCGATGGGCCACGCGGCGCAGTTCGGCGGCGGGGGCTGCGTGGCTTTGGCCGCCCAGATCTTGCATACGCACGCTGTCCCACAAGCGAAACCGCAGCTCGTAACGGTCATCACCCACCCGGGTAACGCTACCCGTCAACAAAGCATCGGCGCCTTGTTTGCGCCAGGTTGGCAGGTCGGGACGCGAATTCTCATCCAACACCGCACCGGCTGGGTCCACGCTACGAAACTGCCCGCTGCGCTCAAGGTCGGCCTGCACAATCGCGGCAATTTTTTGCGTCATGCCTTCGTTGCCCTTGAACGCCGCGATAGCGATAGGCAATTGCGTCAAGCCGGTTCCGGAGACCTCGACACGGAATTGCGCCAAGGCCTGGTTGCCCATGAACATGATTGCCAAGCTGAGGAGAATTTTGGTCATACCCCCTTATTATCCCCAACTATATGAAGGCTCCGGATACCCGAAGCTTAAATAGCCCAAGGCACTTTCCGCTTTTCCTCTGGCTAGGCGGCTCCAAGCCCGGGCGACTTATGTTTTGGAATAGACTCATACGATTAGGCGATGCGCCTCCGCGCGTCCGAAATTTTGCAAGGTACAACGATTGATGAGCCAGATATCGGTCTACATCATTGCCTACAA
>CAMCJY010000195.1 GCA_945875225.1 Comamonas sp. lk
CCGCCTCCGTGCAATGAGAGGAGTTGATCGCATGAGCCGTGTTGTAGTCACAGGCGCCGCTGGCTTTATCGGCAGCAATATCATTGCCGGCCTCAACGCGCGCGGCATAGACAACATCATCGCGGTGGACGACCTGCGCGACGGCGATAAATTTCGCAACTTGGCAGAGCGCCGCATCGCAGATTACCTAGATGCAGCCGATTTTTACCGCGACTTTGTGGCAGGCCGCTTTGGCGCCTTGGAAGCCGTGTTCCATGAAGGCGCATGCAGCGACACCATGGAGAGCGACGGTCAGTACATGATGCGCAATAACTACGGTCTGTCGCTGCAGTTATTTGAAGCCGCGCAGACCCAGGGCACCCGCCTTTTGTACGCCTCTTCTGCGGCGACTTACGGCGGCTCGCAGCGCTTTCGTGAAACGCCGGACTGCGAGGCGCCGCTGAATGTTTATGGTTACTCCAAGCTGCTGTTTGACCAGGTGATGCGCCGGCGCCTGGGCGCGCAACTGCAAAACGCCAAAGTACAGGTGGCCGGGTTTCGCTACTTCAATGTGTATGGCCCGCATGAGCAACACAAAGGCCGCATGGCCAGCGTGGCCTATCACCAGTTCCACCAATTCAAAAAAGAAGGCGCTGTCAAATTATTCGCCGACTACGGTGGCTATGCGGCGGGCGCGCAAATGCGAGACTTTGTGTTGGTCGACGATGTGGTCGCCGTCAATCTCTGGTTCTTTGACCATCCCGAGAAAAACGGTATTTTTAACCTCGGCTCCGGGCGGGCGCAAAGCTTTAACGAGGTGGCCTGCGCCGTCGTGAATACCTTACGCGCGCAGGAGGGCCATGCGCCCATGACCTTGCAAGACATCGTGGCCCAAGGCTTGTTGCAGTACATCGTCTTCCCCGATGCTTTGCGCGGCAAATACCAGTGCTTTACCGAAGCAGACTTGGGCGCCTTGCGCGACGCAGGATGCACGCACCGCTTTGCCGATGTGCAAACCGGTGTGTCGCGCTACGTGCAGTGGCTGGCGCAAACGCAGTAAGCCCATGCGCAGCGCCCTGGCATTCAGCTTGCGCGCCAGCGCCCTGTGGCTGGGTTCGGCCTGCCTCAGCATGTGCCTAGCCACCGAAGTCAACCAGGCCACCGAGGCCGAGCTCGACAGCGTTAAGGGCCTGGGCCCGGCCAGCACCGCCCGCATCCTCGAGGCCCGCGCGCAAGGCCTGTTTAAAGACTGGGCGGACCTGATGCGCCGTGTCAAAGGCATCAAAGCGAGCCAGGCGGCCAAACTATCGGAGGCGGGTTTGCGCGTGAATGGCAAGAACCTGGCGGGCGAGGATGCGCCTTAAGCCCCAGTGATACCGCGCCGCTGCGCCACAATACCGCTATGAACCCCGCCATCCCCATTTGCCTAGGTGCCTGTGCTGGTGCCCTGGCACGTTGGCAACTCGGGCTCTGGCTCAACCCTAGCGTGCTGCCCGGTACTGCCCTGCCCTTGGGCACCTTGGCCGCCAATCTGATTGGCGGCTACCTGGTCGGCGTTGCGGTCGCCTTATTCCAAGCCATGCCCGAGTTGGATCCGGCCTGGCGCCTGGCCTTGGTCACCGGCTTCTTAGGCGCGTTAACCACCTTTTCCAGCTTTTCTGCCGAAGTCGTCGCCATGCTGGGCCAGGGCCGATACGCGCTGGCGCTGGGCACTGCCGCCCTACATTTACTGGGCTCGTTGCTGCTGACCATCGCCGGGCTGCGCACGGTGGAATATTTTCTCGCCTCCGCCGCCTGAGGGCTGGCTTACATAAGCCGCCTCGCCTAGCTGGCTTGAAGGCTCACTGCGAAATCCGGGCGGCAATCAGCACCTACAAAGGCAATACCTGTGTCATACCAGGGTGCTCTAACCATTGCGCAAACTCATCGGCCATTTGCCGAGCGGCTGACGTTGCGCCATTCCAGGCCTGCATGCGGCCGGCCAGATCGTTGCCGTAGTGGGTGAAGTCATTGCGGTCGGGCAATTTGCCGTTGGGCAAGGTGAGCACCCACTCGGGGTTGGGCGCTAACACCACCATGGAGGCTAAAAACGCGCTGCTGGCATGGCGCCATTTCCAGGGCTTGTCCAGCCAACCGGGCACCACGGTTTTTTGGAAGTGCGGGTACAAAACCAGACCCTGCCCGGCGGCCCATGCGCCATCGCTCGCGGCCTCGCTGTAGTTCAGGTGCAAGTGGTAATCGGTGATGCCGCCATCCCAGTAGGCGCCGGGCGGTGCGCCTGCAATACCGTGCACCGCTTGCAAGAAAAAGGGAATCGAGCAACTCGCTTGCAAAACCTGCATAAAGTTGTCTTCCCCCAGCGGCACCTCGCGGGTGCGAAAGTCGGTGCTGGCAAAGGGTAAGTGGCCTGGCTGCGAGGAAAAAACCACGCGCTCGAGCGACAGGCCCAGCAAGCGGCGATCCAGCGCGTTAGACGCAATCGCCAAGGCATAACCCAGCGGGGTTAACAAGGGGTGTTCACGCTGCAAAAGCCCACGCCCGCGCGAGGCCAGGACATGCAAGCGGTAGCGCGGATGCGTCAAAAGCTCTTGGATACGTCCGCCGTAAAACAAGTCCAAGTTATCGCGGAACTGCTGGCTAACTAAGGAAGCAGGCACCCGCTTTTGCCCCGGTGCCAATGCGTAGTGCTGGCCTATGTAGTCGCGCTCTAAGCGCTCCAGGGCGGGCACCGGGTCGTTCAAACACGCGGTGGCCATGCGCCAGGCGCCAATCGAAGCACCCACCAGGTGCACCGGCTGGGCACTTTGGGCTAACCATTGACCAAAAATAAAGCGGTCCAAGGGACCCAAAATCAAGCCCTTGGGCCCACCAGCCGCAGCCGGTATGACCCGCACGCGGGACGGCTGCAAACCCTGGCGGGCCAACTCGACCAGGGCCGTCTTACCGGCATAAATGTGTAAGGCGCGCATGGCCTTATTTTCGTAGACCTTGTAATTGCGAGAAAGCGGTGGCCATCGCGCCTTGGGGCGCCGCTTCGCGCGTTGGCGTTGGTTTGTAGCCGCCACGCTGCCCGGCACCCTGCCCCTGGGGCGAACCGGCTTGCGCGCGCGGCGCATCGCCCAAACGCATGCTCAGGCTGATGCGTTTGCGCGCGACATCGACCTCCAGCACCTGCACCTTGACAATCGCGCCGGTTTTCACTACCTCACGCGCATCGACCACAAATTTCTGGCTCATTTGGCTGACATGCACCAAACCGTCCTGGTGCACGCCCAAGTCAACAAAGGCCCCGAAAGCTGCCACATTGCTGACCGTGCCTTCGAGCACCATGCCTTCACGCAAATCGCCGATGTCTTTCACCCCCTCGGCCAAGCGCGCCACCTTGAAATCAGGCCGCGGATCGCGCCCCGGTTTTTCTAATTCCTTAAAAATGTCGCGCACCGTAATAATGCCCACGTCCGCGTTGGCAAACAGCTCGGGGCGCAGGCTTTGCAGCATGTCACTGCGCCCCATAAGCGTTTGCACTGGCTGCCCCGTTGTTTCCAAAATGCGCTGCACCACCGGGTAGCTTTCGGGGTGGATGCCGGTATTGTCCAAAGGATTGGCACCGCTGCGTATGCGCAGAAAACCAGCGCATTGCTCAAAGGTCTTGGCACCCAAACCGCTTACCTGTAAAAGCTGCTGGCGGCTGGCAAAAGCTCCTTGCGACTCGCGCTGCGCCACGACGGCGCGCGCCACCGTGTTGGACAAGCCCGATACGCGCGAGAGCAGCGGCACGCTGGCCGTGTTCAGGTCCACGCCTACTGCATTCACGCAATCTTCCACCACCGCATCGAGCGCGCGTGCCAAGGCACTTTGGTTCAGGTCATGCTGGTACTGCCCGACACCAATCGACTTGGGCTCAATCTTCACCAATTCAGCCAGCGGGTCTTGCAAGCGGCGCGCAATACTGGCCGCGCCGCGCAGGCTGACATCGACATCGGGCATTTCCTGGCTGGCGTAAGCGCTCGCGCTATAGACAGAAGCGCCGGCCTCGCTCACCACAATTTTCTCTAGGGGTGGCGTATCGGGCCGAGCCATGGCTTTGATCAAGTCTGCCGCCAGGGCATCGGTTTCGCGGCTGGCGGTGCCGTTGCCTATCGCAATCAGGCTGATGCCGTGCCGACTGCACAATGCGCGCAAAGTGTGCAGCGCGCCGTCCCAGTCACGGCGCGGTTCGTGGGGAAACACCGTGGCGGTATCGACCAGCTTGCCGGTGGCATCGACCACGGCCACTTTCACACCGGTGCGTATGCCCGGGTCCAGCCCCATCACCACGCGCGGCCCCGCAGGCGCAGCCAGCAGCAGATCGCGCACATTGTCTGCAAACACTTTGATAGCTACTTTTTCCGCGTCTTCTCGCAGGCGCGCAAACAAATCGCGCTCCAGGCTCAGGCTCAGCTTGACGCGCCAGGTCCAGGACACGCACTTGCGCAAGAAATCATCGGCTGCACGCCCCTGGTGGGGCACTTGCAAAAGCAACGCCAAGCGCGCCTCGGCCATAGACGGTATGCCGGC
>CAMCJY010000196.1 GCA_945875225.1 Comamonas sp. lk
AAGGCAGGCGATGCCTTGTATGCCACTTTTGAATGCCGCAGCGTCGATACCTTGCTGGCCTTTGGCTCGAGTGGTCGGGTGTATTCGGTAGCAGTGGCTTTACTGCCCGGCGGGCGCGGTGACGGGCAGCCGCTCACTAGCCTGATCGAGCTGGAAGCAGGTACGCAAATTCTGCATTACTTTGCCGGCCCGGCTACCGCGCAATTGCTGATCTCCAGCAGCGCAGGCTATGGCTTTATGGCGACGGTGGACAACATGATTTCCCGCAACAAGGCGGGCAAAGCTTTTGTCACTTGCAATACGGGGGAGAGCGTGTGTGCGCCGTCCTTGGTGGCCGGCGCCAGCCTGCCCGCCCATGCGGCCGCGCCGGCCACGGTGCAAAACGTAGCGCGGGCCTTGGTGGCAGCGGCCACCGACGTGGCTTGCGCCTCTACCCTGGGCCGCATCCTCACCTTCAAGCTGTCCGAACTCAAGACCATGGAAAAAGGCGGGCGCGGTTTGATGCTGCTGGATTTAGACGGCAAAGACACCTTGGCCGGGGCTGCGGCCTACACCCGCAGCGTACGCATCTCGGGCATTGGCCGGGGCGGTAAAGACCGCGAAGAAACCCTGGAAATCCGCAGCCTCAACAACGCCCGTGCCGCGCGTGCCCGCAAAGGCAAGGCGGCTGACTTGGGCTTTAAACCTTCCGCGGTGGCCAGGGTGGAGTGAAGCTTGTAATGGCTGGGCAACCTATTTACTCCCGACATTAACGCCCAAACCGTGGAGTTGCGAACTGTTTGTGAACTGAAAAACGTGGAATTGGCCCTGGACAGCGACGTGATTGGCATTGGTTTGTATGACACAATTTATTTGTATGTCATACTTGAGGTCATACAAATAAAAAATGTTTGTATGACAAGGAGCCGTCATGTTGTCTGTTCGTCTATCTGAAACCATGGAGCGCGATTTGAAGCAGTTTTGCGCTGTCCGCAAACTGAGCAAATCGCAAGTCGTGCAAGAAGCCCTGGCCGAATACTTGGTGGCAGCGCAAGCGCCGGTACATGGAAAGGAAGCGCCTGAACCCGATCTGTCGTTTCTGGCCCCTGATGATCCAATCCGTCAGTTCATTGGCATCGCCAAGGGCGGACCCAGTACCGATGAGTGGATGGCCATCACGCGGGGTGAAGACTGGAATAAACCATGATCTTGGTGGACACCAATGTGCTGCTGGACATCTACAAGGCCGATCCGATCTGGATGCCTTGGTCTTTAAAGCATTTGCACCATGCCCAGGCGGGTCAACTAGTCATCAACATCGTGGTGTATGCCGAATTGGCAGGCCATCCAGCCGAGCCCGCGCACCTTGACGAGTTTCTGGACACCTTGGGCATTCAGATGCTCGACCTGTCACGCCCGGCCGCCCGTTTGGCAGGCCTAGCTTTTCGCGACTATCGGCACCGCGGCGGCACCAAAACCGGCGTGTTGCCCGACTTCTTTATTGGCGCCCATGCCCAGGCCGAGGGTCACCAACTGCTCACCCGCGATGCGGGTCGCTACAAAACGTATTTTCCAAAGATCAAATTAATCTGCCCCTGATCAATCAGCGTCAAAACTTATTGCCCCGCCAGGCTAGCGATGATGGTGGATAGCCGCCAGTAGGCTTTTTATCAATCCGGCGCGCGCGCCTCGGACTGTTTCCAGGTGTAGACCAGTACTGTGCCCAGGCTCGTGCTGGCGTTTTGGCGTACTAGGGGACTGGCCTGGTTGGCTGCACTTTGGACGCTGTCCACACGGCCAAATACCAGCAGCCTGGCGTCTGAGGACAGAGGGTATGACCAGGAGCCACTCAGGCGCAGCGCCATGAGCCCGGCCTGGGCCTGGTAGGCAGCGCGGCTGGCGGTCGCCTGTGCCGCCGTCACGCTGTAGAGCAGGGATTGCAGCGACTGGTCGGCGCTGATGGCGCTGATGCCGGCACCCCAAGTCCAGCCCTCTTTGGCGCGGTAGCTGTATTTCAATTCGGGCTCCAGCACCATGCCCCGATAAGCAGCGCTGTTGCTCAGGTCGAATACGCCGCGCAAGGGCAGTTCGAAGCGCCACTGTCCTGGTGCGGCGGTGGCGCTGAGGTTCCAGCGCATGCGCGGCCCAAATTCGATCAAGGTTCCCAGGTCGTCCATGCCTTGGCGCGCCACGGTGTCGTTCGCGCGCGAACCGAGCGATCCTGAAAAGCCAATGTCTAATTCAAAGTCAGGCCGATGAATGGCCCGAAATCCAGCGCTGTCACGGTCTAGCCGGAAATACTCGCCACGGTAAATCACAAAAGGCACCGCCAGCGCAATACTCACGGTTTCGGAAGACCCTGGATAGGCCGACTGTGCTGCCGTTAGGCCAACGGCGCCAATTTCCCAAAGGGGTAATCCCCCTTTGGCGGACTGCGCCAGCAAACTTTGGCTGCAAACGGTCAGCATGAGGGTAAGAGGCCATTGCATGCGCATAGTTGTATCCTTAGTGACGTAAAAGGGCAAAATATTCGTTCCAAACGGGCTGTGCCGATAATGATCAGGCCGCCATTATTTATGTATCTTCATGAGCGAACTATGCCGCTACGATCTAACCCGGTTTTACCATGACAGAATTTTCTTCGATCGCGCGGACCGCTTTTGCGTCCTTACCTGCTGATGTCCAATGGGCCGGGCTCCGGTTCAGCCACGAGGTGACTACCCACCGCATGGTGCGCGATGATGCCCCCCAGGCCAATGCCACCAGTGTGGATATGGGCGTGATGTGCGAAGTCCTGGTCGACGGTCACTTCGGCTATGCCGCCACCTCCGATACTTCCGAAGAAGGGTTGCAACTGGCCCTGGGACGGGCCTTAGCTACCACGCGGGCCGGGAGTTCTCGAAAAGCACATGCTTTTCAAGCAGCCCAGAGGCCACCATCGCAAGGCAGTTTTAGAAGCCCGAGGGTGCAAGGCCTGGATATCGACAGCACGCAGGCCATTACCCAATGCCTGCTGGCCGCCAGCGCTGCGATGAAAGGTGACCCACGCCTGGTGAGCAGAATGGCCCATGCGATGTTGATCCAGACCCATATTGCGTTCTTCAGCAGCACGGGCGCCGCCATTGATCAGCGCTTTGACATGGTATCGCTCAACCTGTCAGCGACAGCGGCGCAAGGTAGTGAATCACAAACCCGGACTTGGTCACGCACCGGTCAGGCTGGCGCTGAGGTTTTTGAAACCGAAGCCTTGGCATCGCAAGCCAGACGCATAGCAAACGAAGCATTGCAATTGCTTGAAGCCCCCAACTGCCCCAGCGGCGTCATGGACCTGGTTTTGATGCCCGATCAGATGATGCTGCAAATCCATGAATCCATCGGGCACCCCCTGGAATTGGATCGTATTTTGGGTGACGAGCGCAATTACGCTGGTTGGAGCTTTGTGAAAGCCGAGGATTTCGGGCGTTTGCGTTACGGATCGGAGCTGATGAATATCTCCTTCGACCCGACCCGCGCCCATGAATTTGCCAGCTACGCGTTTGACGACAGTGGCAACCCGGCAAGCAAACAAATGTTGATTGAAGGCGGGATATTGAAGCGCGGTCTGGGCTCGCTGGAGTCGCAACAGCGCTCGGGTATTGAGGGCGTAGCGAATTCCCGATCGGCCTCGTGGAACCGTGCCCCCATTGACCGCATGGCCAATATCAATCTGGAGCCAGGCGATAGCACTTTGGAGGAGTTAATCGGCCAAGTGCAGCACGGCATATTGATGCATACCAACCGCTCTTGGTCGATTGATGATTACCGAAATAAATTTCAGTTTGGATGCGAGTACGGCCAATTGATCGAGCATGGGCGCTTAGGCGCCGTGGTGCGCAACCCCAATTACCGGGGTGTCAGCATCGATTTTTGGAACCGCCTGGCAGGGGTGGGGCGTGAAGATGAGGTCCACGGCACGCCTTATTGCGGCAAGGGTGAACCCAGCCAGGTGATACGGGTGGGACACGCGTCGCCCCCGTGCTTGTTCCGCGGCGTGGAAGTGTTTGGAGGTCAGGCATGAACCCCCTGGATTTTTCCAAGCAGACCAGCCTGCTGTTGGATGCAATGTGTGAACGGCTTTTTGCGAACTTGCGCCCGGGCGAAGATGTCACCGTCAGTCTGGAAGCCGAGGAAACCCTGTACCTGCGCTTGAACAACAATCGGGTCAGGCAAAACACCGACGTGACGCAACGCGTATTGCAGATAAGGTACCAAGGCGGCGGTCGTACCATTGACCATGGCATGAATTTGTGCGGGCAGGTCGATGCGGATTGCCGCAGCATCGACGCCGTCCTAGAACGCTGCCGCCTCGACGCCGCAGCACTGCCGCAGGACCCTTTTCAGGTTCCAGTGCAAAACCATGGCAGCAGCCGCGAGGTATTTAGGGGGCAGCTTTTAGCGCCTGCAGCCCTGATACCAGCGATCGTCGAGCCCGCCGGTGGCTGTGATCTGGTGGGCTTTTATGCAGGCGGCGTGGTCATTAGCGCCAACCGTAATTCGAAGGGGCAAAACCATTGGTTT
>CAMCJY010000197.1 GCA_945875225.1 Comamonas sp. lk
AGTCTTCCAGCGACTCGCCTTTATAGGCAAACACGGGTGTACCAGCAGCCACTATGGCTGCGGCCGCGTGGTCTTGCGTGGAGTAGATGTTGCACGATGCCCAGCGCACTTGGGCGCCCAGAGCTTGCAACGTTTCAATCAGCACGCCGGTCTGGATGGTCATATGCAGAGAACCGGTAACGCGCGCGCCTTTTAGGGGTTGGGCTTTAGCGAATTCTTCGCGAATGGCCATCAGGCCGGGCATTTCTGTTTCGGCGATGTTGAGTTCTTTGCGGCCAAAAGCGGCAAGGCTCAGATCGGCAATTTCATAGTCTTGGTTTTTGATGGGTTTCAATACAGCGTTCATGACAAAGGCTCCAAAAAGTACATTTTGAAAACCACCGTGCAAGCTGGGGAAAGCTAACTCACCCCGCAGACATCAGTGGGTGAGCGCAGTTGAAACAAGCAGGAGACAGGGCCCCTGTACCCCGAGCCTCATTCACTTTGCGTGAACTGCATCGCTCCTCGGAGTGCTTGGATGATACCAAACCTCGCGCCCGCCCATGAGCCAAGGTGTACTGGAGCACAATGGAACGGAAATACACGGGGTTGTTGCTATGGCTCATGGCATCCATGTCGCCCCACCGCATGGGGTACAGGCCAAGCTCCGCTAGGGCGGGCTGCGTACCAAGCGAACGAATACACCTTTGCTAGCGCCGTCCACCGTGGTTTCGCTGCCATCGTAAAAATTGACGATCCAGACGGCCGAGCTATTGGGTACCAGCGTCCCCGTCCAGATCGCCTGCGGGAAAGGCGATGTGCTGCCCTGCGGGAACGTTTTTTGGTTCATGGCGCGCGCTTCGCTGGCCGCCGAGACCACCTCGCTGGTGATCACTTCTTTGGGTATGCCATCGCTCCAGCCGGTACTTTCAGGTGCCGGGTAGGCAAAGGAGCCGCCTTTGGGCGTGCCTGGCGGTAGGTCGCCTCGATAAAAAGCATAACCCGTCACCATGCCCTGCTTGGAACTGGTCGTGAGCAAGGGGTAGTCCGGCACAGGTTTAGTAAAGCTGCCGCCCTTAGGAAAGGGATCCAGGCCTTCGACGTACTGCCCCCGGAAAAAGGCCACGCCAGTCACCTTGGTTCCGGGGCTCGATACCCCACCGACTTCGCCGCGCATGATGATCGATGGAGAAGTGGGGCCCTCACGCATATAGACATCGTTGCTCTTAGGCGGAAAGTGCCAGCTCAAATTGTCAGCGCTGAATTCCAGTTTGCTGTCGGCTTTGATTTGCTCTGGCTTGGACCAAGCGGCCTCCTGCGTACCTGCGCCGTTGGCGGTGAACAAGCGCTTGGTGTACCAAAGTGGCGTAGCTTCGTGCGGCGTCGGGTCGCTGTCCAACGGATCCGGCGGTATGCCATCAGTCCAGCCATTGCCCGTTTCTCCGGCGACGCGGATGGCGGTTCCCGGGGGCGTTTTTTTGCGCATATAGACGTCCGTATTGGCCGCGGCATCGTGCCATGTTTTAGCGTCTGCACTAAATTCCAGGCCTTGCGTATCCACCAGCACTGGATTGCTCCAACTCGCCTCTTGCTCCCAGCCAGCGGTCACTGTAAACAAGCGCGAAGTCATCCACAAACCGCTGGCTGCGGTTTTGTATTTCCACACGCCGGTGCATTTGCGGTCTACCAGGCCAGCTAGCTCCTGCTTGCTAGGCAGGCGCCAAGGTTTTTTGTCGGCGCCGGCAGCCGTTGTGGCCACAGCTACGGCTTCGGCCTGGGTCGCGGCTTTGGCTTGGCCGGTGCTGCAGCTCTCGCCGCTCAGTCCCTCTACGCATTGGCGCCATATCAACTTGGTTTGGCTGTCCGTCACTTCCCCAGCAGCAGCGGTAAATCGCGCGCCAGGACGCGTCACCTCGATGCTGGGAATACAGGTCTCTGCATCTCTTTGTTTGGCCGTTGGCTTGCCGCCGACCACGACAAAATGCGGGCCTACCACCTTCCAATCCTTATCGATCACCAAGGTGTTAATCGGCAAGCCGGACTGGGCCTTAGCAAGCTGAAATGTGCTAGTTGTCGCATCGGCGCCCACGGTGTAATAGCTTTCGAACTGACTGAGCGTTTGCGGCAAAAACCCAGCCGTTCGCAAACTGACCAGTTGATCGGAAGCGATCGGTGGCTTGGGAGTGGTGTCCAGCGTCACCACCCCTTTGCTGGCCTCGGTGATTCCGTAGTCGGTCACTTTGCTTGCATCGGCCTTGGTCGTCGTCGTGACTTTGGCCGCATAGGACTGCACCGGCAGCATCAGGCGCACCGGGCGCGCGCTGGACTTCAGGCCATCGGCCACCTTGCCGTTACCAAAATTGAAGCTCCAGGCGTAAGTGCCAAGTGGGTTGTTCGCGCTGGGGGTTCGCGTCCAAAACGCGGTGCTGGCGATCGGCTCGGATGATACGTCGGGAAAGTAATCCAGGTTGGCCGATACTGAGGCGGCGTAATTCAAGGGAAATTTTTGCAATTCATCGACGCTGGGCACCACCCAGGTATCAAAACCACACAGCTTATTGTTGTTCACCGATTTGGCGTAAGCCTCGGTATTGCATTTGCCGGGATCGCCCACGCCTTTGCACGTGGTGTTGAATTCGACCCCATCGGAGCCGCCGTTTAATTTGAATAAGCTGGTGCTGGTTTTTTTGGTGGTCGCATCCGTCGTCTCTACCGCCGTGGTACTGCTGTCAAACCAGGTGTATTTATGCCCTTTATGGCGCTGATGGTTGGGGTCATTGCGTTTGACTTCCCAATAAACGCGGTTGGCGGTGTCATGGACACAGTCCCACTGCGTGCCCGCCTGTTCGCTGCCGTTGTCTTGCCATTTCGCGAACTGGTTTTTCAGGGCGACGCCATTGCTGTCCAGTTTCACCAGCGTAATGAGTTTTTCTTTGCCGGCCAACAAGCTCGCGTACACCAGCGCGTCGGTATCCATGACTTTGATGTTGTCCAGCAATTTGTCATACGCATTGCCGACATTGGTACACAGCTTGTTGCCCACATAGGCTAGTTGCACTCCGCTCTGGGCATTGCCTTTGGTACTCACAGGCGTACTGCCTTTGACCTCTGATAGCTTGAATTCATTGCCTTTAGCGTTCGCCCCCACGACGTAGTAGGTCTTGGTCTCGCTCAGCGCCTGGGGCAGTGCGCCCGAGGTTTTTAAGCTTACCTCCAGGTCATTGCTCGTTATACCCACCCCGGTGAACTTGAATACTGCCGGATCGTCCAAGGTGATTTCCACCTCGCCACCACAGTTGTAAGCCGCGTACAAGGGCTGGGTCATAGGCTCACTCTGAATAGCACTTACATCAAAACCATTGGCAATCAAGCCGGTTTTGATTTTTTCCCAGGCCACCTGAATATTGTTGGTGGTGGCAAGCTGACTGAGCGCAGAGGCATCGGC
The DNA here is from genome assembly GCA_945875225.1 of Comamonas sp. lk. GTDB lineage: Bacteria > Pseudomonadota > Gammaproteobacteria > Burkholderiales > Burkholderiaceae_C > Allorhodoferax. The sequence goes on from CAMCJY010000197.1 coordinate 3,425, forward strand.
TTCATTAAAGGTTCTGAAGTAGCTCGTCAAATCACTGACCTCGACGAGTGTGGCCAGCAAGGCGTCGGTTAAAGGCGTGATATTGGCCACACCAAACAGGGACAAAGCGATGGAGTGCAGTTTGGCGCCGTCTTTGGGCGAAATTTGCAGGACACAAGGCGCGAGCGCCTTGAAGTCGCCCAAGGCGTCGATCTCAAAAGTGCCCTTGGCATCGGTTTTCACCGTTCTTTCAATAATGCTACTGGGCACTAGGGTGTGGCTGCCTTCTTGCTTGGCGCCATTGGTGCTCAGGATGGGCACTCCGCTGGGCGAGTCGGACAAATTGAATTGCGCGGCACTGTTGCCTGGCTTTACCGTGTTGACAATAAAGTAGTTTTGGTAGCCGTTGAGCGGTGGTGGCAACTTGCCGGTACTCTCCAACATGACCACCTGGCCATCAAAAATCTGGGCATCAGAAAATTTCGTGGTGTCCAGCACCGTCACCAGGGCCGCATTGGCAGCGCTGATGGTGATGGAATAGCGCAAGCGGTTGGTACTGTGACAGCGCACTTTCACTTCCGAGTCGGCCAGTGCCAAGCCCACCGCCGCCGTGCCGCGCAGAGAGTCACCTGCGGGGCTCAGGGCTGCCAGCACGTTATCGACAAGCGCACCCGCGCCGCCGCCACCGCAGGAGCTCAACAACAAGCACAAGGCCAGCCAGCAAACACGCTTCATCGCAACAATTTCCAAAAATAAGCCCATACCGAGTTCCGTATGTCTATATATCGACATATCCGTCGCCCTACTTGAGGCCCAGGCACCACACGACTCAAAAAGAGATTCCGCTTACCCAATGAGCAGTCGTTTTATCGACCCGCGCCAAGTTGCAACTGACCGCAAGCGCGACGCGGTTCCAGATGCCAAAAGCGACACCTCACCCCAAACCCAAGCAACGACTATGCCAACTGAACGAGCTCCGAGCTGGAAGCCAGACGGGATAGCGCGGTAGGTCCAGAAAGGCTGGTTATGGGTAGCTACGGTCCAGCAAACCTTGAGCCGCGGTGATCAAGTTCGGCAGTTGCGCTGCCATGGAGGCATCCAACTTCGAGGGGTTGGT
>CAMCJY010000198.1 GCA_945875225.1 Comamonas sp. lk
GAGGCCACTGGCCGCGAGCGCCAGCATCAGAGATACCGGGCCAATCAAAGCTTGGACTTCGACACCCAGTGTGTGGGCCGCGCGCACCACTGAGGCGCCCGGGTCGGCTATCGCTGGCATGCCCGCTTCGCTCAGCAAACCCATATCCAGACCCTGCAAAGCCGGCGCGAGCAAGCTACGCGCATCAAAGCCGGTATCGCCTTTTTTGTGGACCTCGCGCGGTAGTTCCTGTAATTGCTGCTCCTGGATACTGGCGCATAGCGGGCTGACTTCGCCTATGCGTTTGAGAAAGGCGCGTGCGGATTTGGCGTTTTCGCAGACCCAGTGCTGCAGCGCTGCGGCGCGTACGATGGTCGCTTGTGGCAGCACCTCGTGCAATGGCCCCTGGCTGTCGCAGCCAAAATCTAAAGGCGTGGGGACCAGGTACAGCGTGCCCATGCGCTTTTGACTGCGCGGACTGGCAGCCGGCTTCACAAATGCCCTAACACCGGTAGGCCTGCGCGGCCGAGGATGGCGCTCAGGCGTAGCAAGGGCAGGCCAATGAGCGCCGAAGGGTCGTCGTTGTGAATGCTGTGCATCAATGCAATACCCAAACCCTCGCTTTTGACACTGCCCGCGCAGTCATACGGCTCCTCGGTGCGCAGGTAAAAATCGAATTGCGCGTCCGATGCCTCGCGGTAGACCACACGCACCGGCACCAGCACCTCTTCGCAAAATCCGCTTTCCCTGCACAGCACCGCCATGGCAGTTTGGAACACCACGGTCTGGCCGCGCATGGCGCGCAACTGGCTGAGTGCATTTTCGTAATTGCCCGGCTTACCCAGGGCCTGGCCGTGCAAGTCGGCCACCTGGTCGCAGCCTATGACCACTGCATGGGGCGCTGCCTCGGCCACGGCTACCGCCTTGGCCAGGGCCAGGCGGCTGGCCAGTGCCGCAGGGGCTTCGCCGGCCATTGGCGTTTCATCCACGCCGGGTGCATGCACGGAAAAGGGCAGTTGCAGGCGCTCCAGCAGGGTTTGGCGATAGCGCGAGGTGGAGGCCAGAATCAGGGCGCGGGGGGCGGAGCTTTGCATGCACTGATTCTCTTACACTGCGGCCATGCTTACCTCTGGCGCCCATCACAAGCTATCCATTACAGCCCTCGCGCTGGAGGCGGTGCCGCTGCAAGGCCAGTCTCTTTTGGCTCAACTACCTCGGCTGGCCGAGGAAGCGGTGCAGGGGGTGGCCGATGGCATGGTGCATTTCCAGGCGCTTGGCAGTATGCGTGAGGACGCTGCGGGTAAGTCGGTGCCGTGGTTGCAACTGCAAGGGCAAGTGGATTTGGACCTGGTGTGCCAGCGCTGCCTGGAGCCGGTGACCACGCGGGTGCAATTCGACCGAGAATTTCGCTTTGTGGAATCCGAGGAGGCTGCCCTGGCGCAGGATGAGGATTCGCAGGAGGATTTGCTGGTGATTTCCCCCCAGTTCGACCTGCTCGAATTGGTCGAAGACGAGCTGCTGATGGCCTTGCCCGTGTCGCCCAAGCATGAAAAATGTCCTGGCGATCTGAAGCTGTCAACGGCAGACGCCGATTTTGAAGCCGGGGCCGAGCGCCCCAACCCCTTTGCCAAGCTGGCGCAGCTCAAGACGCCCAAAAGCTAAGCGCTCGAACACATGCTTCCAGACGCTATAATGGAGGGCTTGGGTGCAAGCTGTGCTTTTTGCACCATTCGATTAACCGACGGCGCTGCCTCGCCTGCAGCCGATTTGACCAGGAGCCAACCATGGCAGTTCAGCAAAACAAAAAATCTCCCTCCAAGCGCGGCATGCACCGTTCGCACAATGCGCTGGTCGTGCCCGGCATTGCGGTGGAGCCAACCACCGGCGAAATCCATTTGCGCCACCATATCAGCCCGACCGGCTTTTACCGGGGCCGCAAAGTCATTAAGACCAAATCAGAAGCCTGACCCGCGCGGGTCGGCCTCAAGCCCGAAGCTGCATCGACTGTAGCCTCGGGCTTTTTTCTTGTCCACGCGCTTAGCTCCGTGAATCCACTTTATCCCCCGCACGCTGCATGATTACCATCGCAGTTGACTGTATGGGCGGGGATTTTGGTCCCCCGGTCACCCTCCCGGCCTGCCGTAACTTCCTGGCTTCGCATCCAGACGCCCACTTGGTTTTAGTGGGTTTGCCGCAGGCCTTGGCTGATTTTTCCCACTCCCGCATCACCAAGGTGTTTGCCACTGAGATGGTGGAGATGGACGATGCGCTGGAAATCGCTTTGCGCAAGAAAAAAGACTCCTCCATGCGCGTGGCCATCGAACAGGTGCGCGACGGGCTGGCGCAAGCTGCGGTCTCTGCCGGCAATACCGGCGCCCTGATGGCAATCGCCCGCTATGTACTCAAAACACTGGAGGGTATTGAGCGCCCTGCGCTGGCCGGGCAAATCCCCAACGCTAAGGGCCATGCGACTACCGTGCTGGATTTGGGTGCCAATGTCGATTGCACGGCCTTGCATTTGCTGCAATTTGCAGTCATGGGTTCTGCGCTGGTCTCGGTGACCGACAGCGTCAGTGCTCCTACGGTGGGTTTGCTCAACATCGGTTCGGAAGTGATCAAGGGCAATGAGACGATCAAAGAATCCGGCGAATTGCTGCGTGCGGCAGCGGCCAGCGGCGACCTAAATTTTTTCGGCAATGTGGAAGGCAATGATATTTTCAAAGGCACGGTGAATCTCGTCGTCTGTGATGGTTTTGTCGGCAATGTGGCCCTAAAAACCAGCGAGGGCCTGGCTGGCATGATTGTTGGATTCCTGAAAGAGGAATACGGTCGCAACGTGTTGACCAAACTGGCGGCGCTAGCTTCGGCCCCGGTTTTATCCGCACTCAAGCGGCGCATTGACCACCGGCGTTACAACGGTGTGGCCTTGCTCGGTTTGCGCGGCCTGGTTTTTAAAAGCCACGGTTCGGCGGATGAATTGGCGTTTTCCAGTGCCTTGGGCCGCGCGTATGATGCCGTGCAGAACAATTTATTAGAGCGTGTGTGAACGCGCATTGCGCATGCGGCGCCCTTGCTTAACGCGCAAGCGCCCGCCTCCACGCAGGACTAAGCTCCCGATCCGGATTTTTCATGAGCAGCTTTTCACGTATTACAGGTACCGGCAGTTATCTTCCGCCTAGACGGCTAAGCAATGCCGATATGGTGGCGCGCCTGGCGCAGGACGGTATTGAGACATCGGACGACTGGATCGTCGAGCGCAGCGGCATCAGCGCCCGCCACTTTGCAGACGAAGGTGTTGTTTGCAGCGATTTGGCCTTGCATGCCTGCCAGGCGGCTTTGCAAGCGGCGGGCCGCTCGCCCCTTGATGTCGATCTCATCATCGTTGCCACCTCCACGCCGGACATGGTGTTTCCCTCTACAGCTTGTATTTTGCAAGGCAAGCTCGGTGCTATCGGCGGCGCGGCCTTGGATGTGCAGGCGGTTTGCAGCGGATTTGTCTATGCGCTGACCGTTGCCGATGCGCTGATCAAAACCGGTAGCGCCCGCTGCGCACTCGTCGTCGGGGCGGAAATTTTCTCCCGCATCTTGGATTTCAAGGACCGGGGCACCTGCGTGCTCTTTGGTGATGGCGCCGGTGCGGTGGTACTGGAAGCCTCGGACACGCCGGGCATTTTGTCCACCGACTTGCATGCCGATGGGCGACATGTCGATATTTTGTGTGTCCCAGGCCATGTGCAAGGAGGACTTGTGAGTGGCGTTCCTTTGCTCAAAATGGCGGGGCAGGCGGTATTCAAACTGGCAGTGGGCGTGCTCGAAGATGCGGCCCGTGCCGTTTTGTCCAAGGCGGGTAAGACGGAGTCAGATGTCGACTGGCTGGTGCCGCACCAGGCCAATATCCGCATCATTCAAAGCACGGCTAAAAAGCTCAAGCTGCCCATGGAAAAAGTCATGGTGACGGTAGATCAGCATGGCAACACGTCGGCGGCGTCCATACCTCTGGCACTTGATGCCGGTGTCCGCAGCGGGCGAATCCAAACGGGCCAAACCCTTTTACTAGAAGGTGTGGGCGGCGGGTTTACCTGGGGCGCAGTTTTGCTGACGCTGTAATCTTGGAGTGCTTAGGCCCTTGCACACCCGACTTCTTTACCCATTTTCTGAGGGCTTGAATCGATGAAGCCGTTTGCTTTTGTTTTTCCCGGCCAGGGTTCCCAGTCCGTGGGCATGCTGGACGCCTGGGGTGCGCATCCAGCGGTACGCGTCGTGCTGGACGAGGCCTCGCAGGCTTTGCACGAAGACATCGGTGCCTTAATCCGCTATGGCAGCAAAGAAGCGCTGGCCTTGACGACCAATACCCAGCCGGTCATGTTGGTTGCGGGTGTCGCCGCCTACCGGGTATGGATGGCCGAAGTGGGCATTGCGCCGCAGGCGGTGGCCGGCCATTCCCTGGGAGAGTACGCCGCCCTGGTGGCCGCGGGCGCTATGACGCTGGCCGATGCGGTGCCCTTGGTGCGTTTGCGTGGCCAGGCCATGCAGGA
>CAMCJY010000199.1 GCA_945875225.1 Comamonas sp. lk
GCGACTGCAAGTCACTCAGGAAATCAAAGCCCCGCACCGTTGGACGCACCCACGCAGCGTCCTGCTCGATCAAGCCTTGGCGCTCTGCCTCGTCCAAAGTGGCCCGTACGGCGCTAACTGGCATGCCGGTGCGATCCGAAAAATCCTGCAAGGCAAATCCCTCACGCAGACGCAAGGCATTGAGCATGAATTCGAAAGGAAGGTCTGCGCGGCGCACTTCCTCGCTGCCGGTCAATGGCCGCCCCGCCAGTGCCCTCTCCATGTACAAGCGTGGCTCTCGGTAGCGCGTCTGACGCACCACGCGGTGGGCAAAGCTGATTTTGCTGTGGGCGCCAGCACCCAAGCCTAAATAGTCGCCGAACTGCCAGTAATTAAGGTTGTGGCGGCAGCGCATGCCCGCTCGCGCATAGGCCGAAACTTCGTAGCGGTCCATGCCCGCCAAGCCCAAGCGTTCGGTAATACGGTCGAGCATGGCATAGGCCAGATCCTCGGGCGGTAATTCGGGTGGGAACTTGGCGAAATAGGTATTGGATTCCAGCGTCAGGTGGTAGATCGAGACATGCGGCGGGCCAAAAGCCAGGGCCTGGTCCAAGTCTTGGTCCAGTTGCGCCAGGCTTTGGCCGGGCAAGGCGTACATCAGGTCGAGATTGAAGGCGCTAAAGCTGCGCGCCGCTTCTTCCAATGCGGCGCTCGCCTGGGCGCTGTCATGTACCCGGCCCAGCGTCTTTAGGTGCTGGTCGTTAAAGCTTTGCACGCCCAACGACAAGCGCGTGACGCCGGCTTGCGCGAAAGCACGAAAACGGTCTTTTTCGAAAGTGCCTGGATTGGCTTCCAGCGTAATTTCACAGTCGGGCACCAAGCGAAGGCGGGCACGGATGGCGCTCAGCAGCCTATCCAGGCTCTGCGGCGTAAACAGACTGGGCGTCCCGCCGCCTAGGAATATCGAATGCACAGACCGACCCCACACCATCGGCAAGGCCATCTCCAAATCACGCACCAAGGCATCGATATAAGTATCTTCAGGCAATGGGCCCTGGGGAGCGGCATGCGAGTTGAAGTCGCAATAAGGGCATTTTTGGATGCACCAGGGCAAATGCACATACAGCGACAGCGGCGGCAGGCTGGGCAAATGCAGCACGCCGGAGCGCATCAGGTGCTGCACGTCGTAGGCTTGCTCGCCCACCGGATCAGTCTCTCCGCCGGGCGCACTGATCGCTATCGGAATCATGCTGCGAACCAGTTGGCGCGCATCAAGGACAGCATCTGCGTGGCGGCGAGCCCCCGGTGGCTGTTGGCGTTTTTCACGGCCTCCGGCAACTGCGCAAAGGTCTGTCCAAATTGCGGTATCCACATCACCGGGTCAAAACCAAACCCCTTGCTGCCCATGGGTGTACGGGTGATTTCACCGACCACCCGGCCCACGGCAATCAAAGGCTCGGGGTCCTGCGGCGAACGCACCGCCACTAATGTGCTCACCAAGGCAGCGCGGCGGTTAGCAATAGATTGCATTTGCTCCAGCAGGGCCAAAACATTGTTGTCATCGCCTTTGGCGTAGCCCCATTGGGTGGCGTAATACGCGGTGTCCACGCCCGGCAGCCCGCCAAACGCGTCCACACACAAACCTGCGTCGTCAGCGAGGGCCGACAGGCCGGTGTGCTCGGCCGCATTGCGCGCCTTGGCCAGGGCGTTTTCTACAAAAGTGCGGTGCGGCTCTGGGCATTCGGGCACGCCCAGTTCACTTTGGCAAACCAGCGTGCAATTGAGTGGCGCAAACATGGCTTGTAGTTCGCGCAACTTGCCTTGGTTATTGGAAGCAATAACGATTTTCATAAGGGGTGCAATCGGCTAACCTTTCAGAAGCTCAGGCCACTAGGATTGTGGCGGCCTGCAACATTGCCGCGCGACGTGGATTGCCAGGGACTTCGGGAGCGCAATGGCAGCGTTAAGTTCTGCAAATTATGACGGGGCATCACAGCGCCTGCTTTAGGCAACCCTGGTCACGGCCAATGGCTGTGCCAGGGCCTGCGTTTGCAAATCCATCAATTCCACAATGCCTTTTTCCGCCAAGTGCAGCAAGGCATCCATTTCGGCGCGCGAAAAAGGCGCGCCTTCTGCAGTTCCCTGCACTTCAACAAAATGCCCTGCGCCGGTCATGACCACATTCATATCGGTATCGCAAGCAGAGTCTTCGGTGTACTCTAGGTCCAGCAGTGGTACCCCCTGCACAATGCCCACGGAAATCGCGGCCACCGGGGCAACAATAGGGGATTGATGGATCTTGCCACTGGCCAGCAGGGCCGCCACTGCATCCTGTGCCGCGACAAAGGCCCCGGTGATCGCCGCGGTGCGGGTACCGCCATCGGCCTGTAGCACGTCGCAGTCCAAGGAAATAGTGCGCTCGCCTAGCAGCTTGAGGTCGAATACGGCGCGCAGCGAACGGCCGATAAGGCGCTGAATTTCCTGCGTACGGCCGCTTTGCTTGCCTTTGGCTGCTTCGCGGTCGCTGCGGGTGTGGGTAGCGCGCGGCAGCATGCCGTACTCTGCGGTGACCCAGCCCTCGCCACTACCGCGCTTGTGCGGCGGCACTTTTTCTTCCACCGACGCGGTACACAGCACCCGGGTTGCGCCAAATTCGATCAAGACCGAGCCCTCGGCGTGCACCGTGTAGCCACGGGTGATGCGTACCGGACGCAATGCATTTGCGGCGCGCGCGCCACTGCGGATAAATTCAGTCATGGATAGCTTTCGAAAGGGAACAGGCGCAGCAACCCGCTGCCACAGGGCCCAAGGGGGGGGGACGACAAGCCCTGATGCCGGGCCGGATTATCGGTCGCTTCCCAAGGCTGCGTTGGGATGGAAACTTTGCCGCTGTGCCGGTCACAGTCCACGCAGGCGGGTTATTCTTGGGTGCTGTACCGACCCATCAAGGAATGATCAATGCACGTTAACAGTATGACCGGCTACGCAAGCGCGCAAAGCCAGTCGGTCGCGGTGGCCCCGTCCGAGCAAACTGCAGCTACACCAGCGGGGCGCCTGGGCATTGAAATCCGCTCGGTCAACAGCCGCTTCTTGGACCTGAGTTTCCGTCTGCCCGACGAGTTGCGCCCCAGTGAACCCGCGTTGCGTGAATTGTTGGCCGCCAAACTCAAGCGCGGCAAAGTGGAAGTGCGTGCCGCGATAGAAATGGAAAAGTCAGGCCATGTGGCAGCGCCCTCGCCAAGCCTGCTGAAAAAACTTAAGCAGACCCAGGCCTTGGTACTGGAGAGCCTGCCCCAGGCCCCCTTGCTGAGCGTGGCTGACGTGCTGCGCCTGGCTGGCAACGAATCGCAGAGCACGCAGGATTGGAGCGAGGAGATCATCGCGCTGGCACGCCAAGGGCTGGATGCACTGATGGGCGCCCGCGCCCGGGAAGGCGAAAGGCTGGCGCATATGCTGCAGGGTCATATCGCCCAGTTGCGCGGCTTTGCAGCCCAGGCAGTGCCCCTGGTGCCACAAGTCGTGGAACAGCAAAGGCTGCGCTTTGTCGAAAAATGGCGCGAAGCCATGGCCATGGCGACCGGCGGGGTGACGCCGGAAGCTGCGCAGGACCGGGCCCTCACCGAGGCAACGGCCTTTGCTATCCGCATCGACGTGGCCGAAGAACTGACCCGGCTCAAGGCCCATCTGGACGAATTGGAATCCTTGATTGCTAAAGGCGGTGAGATCGGCAAGCGGCTGGACTTTTTGATCCAGGAGTTGCACCGCGAGGCCAACACCATGGGTTCCAAGTCCGCCGCCCTGCCTTTGACCCGTATTTCGGTGGACATGAAGGTGCTCATCGAGCAAATGCGCGAGCAGGTCCAGAACATAGAATGACCGGCACTTCACCCTTGCCCAGCGCCGCTATGGAATATCCGGGAAATCTGTTTGTTGTCGCAGCCCCCAGCGGAGCGGGCAAGTCCAGTCTGGTGCGCGCCTTGCAGGAACTCGACTCGCATGTGCAGCCCTCGGTATCCCACACCACACGGGCGCCGCGCGGCCAGGAAAAGCACGGGCGCGAATACTTCTTTGTTTCAGAGCCCGAATTTGATGCCATGGTGCTGGCCGACGCCTTTGTGGAATGGGCGCATGTGCACCAGCACCGCTACGGAACCTCCAAAAAAGCCATCGCCGAACGCATGGCACAGGGCGCGGATGTCATTTTGGAAATCGACTTCCAAGGCGCCATCCAGATCAAGCAGGCTTTTGCTAACGCGGTGTGTATCTTTATCCTGCCCCCTAGCTGGGAAGAGCTGCGGGCCCGGCTGGAGCGGCGCGGCGAAGACAGCGCGCAAACCATTGAGGTGCGCATGAAGAACGCCGCCGTGGAGGTCGCCCAAGCCGGGAAATTCGACTTCGTTATAATCAACGAGTTATTTGACCGCGCGCTGTTTGACCTTAAAGCGATTGTTCACGCGCAGCGGCTCAAGTTTGCAGCCCAGGCGCGCAGCCGTGCTGACACCTTCCAA
>CAMCJY010000200.1 GCA_945875225.1 Comamonas sp. lk
CGATGATACGGTCGGGTTGACTGTCTGCAATGGCCTGGCCCATGTTGTATCCGTAAGGCACAACCCACACGGCAACGCCCGCATTGCGCGCGGTTGCCACATCGATGCTGGAATCACCCACAAAAAGTGTTCTATCCGCCTTCACTTGGAAGCTTTCCAAACAACTGAGTACGCCTTCGGGTCTTGGCTTTTTAGTGGGCAGTGTGTCGCCGCTGATGACGCAATCAAACAGCGGTGTCAAACTATGGGCGTCTAGCACGGTTTGGGTATAAGCGCCTTCTTTGTTGGTGACCACTCCCAAGCGCACACCTTGCGCCTTCAGGCGGTGCAAGGTGTCCACGACATGGGGGTAACAGTGGCTGCGCGTGCCGCAGCGCGCGCGGTAATGCGTCTTAAAAATAGCCGCAATCGCGGGCAAGCGCTCAGAATTGCGAATGTCCGTATCGCTTTTTCCTTGGACGAAAGCCAGCGCCTGTATCAACAGCTCCAAGGTGCCGTGGCCTATCCAGTCATTCACCTGGATTTGGGATACGTTTGCAAACTCAAAGTGCTGCAAGGTGTCATTGACGGCATCACAAATTTCTGGCGCTGTCTCGACCAGGGTGCCGTCCAGGTCGAACAGGATCAGGTCGTAGCGCTTCATACGGAGCGCCTCTTACGTTCTATCATTCGCCAAATAAAGGGCGTGAAGATAAGTTGCATGGCCAGTTCCATCTTGCCCCCGGGCACTACGATGGTGTTGGCGCGGCTCATGTAGCTGCCGTCTATCATGCTGCGCAGGTATTGAAAATCAATGCCCTTGGGCTTGGCAAAGCGGATGACCACCATGCTTTCGTCGGGCGAAGGGATGTCGCGGGAAATGAAAGGGTTGCTGGTATCGACCATGGGCACGCGCTGGAAGTTGACATGCGTGTGCATGAACTGCGGGCAGATGTAGTTCACATAGTCGGGCATGCGGCGCAAAATGGTGTCGGTCACCGCCTCGGTGCTGTAGCCGCGCTTGGATTTGTCGCGCCAGAGCTTTTGTATCCACTCCAGATTAATCACAGGAACTACACCAATCAGTAAATCCGGGTGCTTGGCAATATTCACCTCGGGCGTCACCACAGCGCCATGCAGGCCTTCGTAAAACAGCAAATCGGTGCCGGCCGGCACGTTCTGCCAGGGCGTGAAGGTACCGGGCTCTTGTTTAAAGGGAGCTGCTTCTTCAGGGTCGTGCAAATATTTACGTTGCTTGCCGGTGCCGGTCTTTGCGTAGTCGGCAAACAGTGCTTCAAGTTCAGAAAACAAATTGTTTTCGGGGCCGAAATGGCTGAAATTCTTGTTGCCTTTGGCCTCGGCCTCGGCCAAGCGCAGCTTCATGTCGGTGCGGTCATAGCGGTGAAAGCTGTCGCCCTCGATGATCGCAGCATTGACACCTTCCCTGCGGAAAATGTTTTCGAATGTACGCGTCACCGAGGTGGTACCTGCGCCGCTGGAGCCGGTGATGGCAATGATGGGATGTTTTTCTGACATGGGGACTCCCTGAACTAAAAATTCTTAAAACCGGAATAAGCTGCGCTCGGCGAACAAGGGGTTGTGTTCCTCGGCTTGCACAGGCTCGCGGTGGTAACGCTCAATGCGCTCCACTTCGTTGCGCGATCCAAAAACAAAGCCGATCCGCTGATGCAGCGATGTCGGTGAAACGTCCAAAACCGGTATTTCCCCGGTGCTGGCGCGGCCTCCGGCTTGCTCCATGATCATGCCCACCGGATTGGCCTCGTACAGCAGGCGCAGACGCCCGGCTTTACTCGGGTCTTTGGTGTCGCGCGGATACATGAACACGCCCCCGCGCATCAAAATACGGTGTGCTTCGGCTACCATGCTGGCGATCCAACGCATATTGAAATCCTTGCCGCGCGATCCGGTTTTTCCAGCCAAGCATTCATCTACATAGCGCCTGACAGGCGTTTCCCAAAAGCGGCTGTTGGACGCGTTGATCGCAAATTCATGCGTGTCCGGCGGGACCTGGATGTTTCGGTGGGTGAGCATGAACTCGCCCAGGTTGGGATCCAGGGTAAAGCCTTGCACGCCATTACCCAGAGTGAGCACCAGCATGGTGGTTGGGCCGTAGATCGCGTAGCCTGCCGCGACCTGGCGCGTGCCCGCTTGCAAAAAATCAGCCTCTTGCACGTCGCGCCCGTCCTCAGGCCCGCGCAGCACAGAAAAAATACTGCCCACTGACACATTGACATCGATATTGCTAGAGCCGTCTAGCGGGTCAAATACGAGCAGGTATTTGCCGCGCGGGTATTGAGTAGGTATTTGGTAGGGGTGCTCCATTTCCTCGGAGGCCATGCCTGCCAGATTGCCGGCCCACTCGGTGCGCCGGATAAAGGCCTGGTTGCTCAGCACATCCAGTGTCTTCTGCGCTTCGCCCTGCACATTGACTGATGCGCCATCGCCGTTTTTATGGTCGCCCAGCACCTGCCCGAGCTCGCCGAATGCTACGCCGCGAGCGATCGCTTTGCAGGCCAGGGCGATGTCGAGCATCAGGGCGTTGAAATCGCCGCTTGCGCCGGGGAATTTGCGTCGCTCCTCGATCAAAAATTGCGTCAGGGTGGAATGCTGGGAGCGGGCAGACAAGGGCATGGCAAGGTCTCGGGAAAACAAAAAATCAGCTGGCGTGGGCTTGAGAATGCCAGATGCGCAAGTCCGCCACCGTGGTATTCCCCAAATCCGGTATCACACGCAAGGCGCGTTCAAAGCGGTGGTGGGCGGTAAAGCTATTGGGCGTGATCACTGTGGGCAAGCCGGCGGCCAGCGCGGCTTGCAAACCATTGGCGGAATCCTCAATCGCCATGCAGTCACCGCAAGCCATGTTCATGCGTTGCAAGGTTTGCAAATAGACCTGGGGATGCGGTTTTTTGCGCGGCGCGGTCGATGCGTCTTCCACCACGCCAAACAAACTGCGCCAGTGCGCGCCAATGGCTTTGCGAAGCAGGGCAGCAATATTGACCGGCGATGTGGTGGTGGCAATGGCCAGCGCCAGGCCTTGTTCATCGGCCGATTCAATCAGGCGCAATACACCCGGGCGCAGGCTTACCATGCCATCATTGACCATGCCTTCGTAGGCTGCTGTTTTGAGTTCGTGCAGGCGCACAATTGTGTCTTGCAGCGAATGGGCCTCAATGCCCACTATATCGCCGCGCGTTTGTTTCCAGTAATGGGCAATTCGCTCCTTGCCGCCGGAAATATCCAGCAACTCGATGTACAGCACCTCATCCCAGACCCAGTCCAGGCCCTCTTCAGCAAACGCATGGTTAAAGGCCGCACGGTGCGCAGACTCGGTGTCGGCCAAGGTGCCATCGACGTCAAAAATAAGCGCTTTAAGCATCAGATCAGCTCCAACGTTTTATACGTCCGAGCGGACGTCCGCTTGCTGAAAGACCCGGCTAGCGGCGAAGTCGGACGCAGCCAGGGTCCGTAAATCATCGACGCTGAGTTGCCGGTCGCGGTCGGCAAAGAGCCGGCTGGCCTGGCGCAGGCGTGCCCGGTCCAATGCATTGCGCACGCTGCGGGCGTTGGCAAAGTGGGGCTGCTGCACCCGCAAACCCAGGTAGCGCTGGAACACCGTGTCGGCATCCGGCGCAACCGCATAGTTCTGCTCTTCCAGCATTTTTTGCGAAATCTGCAGCAACTCGTCAACCGAATAGTCGGGGAAGTCGATGTGGTGTGCGACGCGGGAGCTCATGCCGGGGTTGGATTCGAAGAAGGTATCCATCCGGTCTTTGTAGCCCGCCAGAATCACCACCAAATCGTCGCGCTGGTTTTCCATGACTTGCAGCAATATTTCAATCGCCTCTTGGCCATAGTCGCGTTCGTTTTCGGGGCGGTACAAATAGTAGGCCTCGTCAATAAAGAGCACCCCTCCCATGGCTTTCTTCAGCACTTCTTTGGTTTTGGGCGCGGTGTGGCCGATGTACTGGCCCACCAAATCGTCGCGGGTCACTGCTACCAGATGGCCCTTGCGAACATAACCCAGGCGGTGCAGGATTTGCGCCATGCGCATAGCCACCGAGGTTTTGCCGGTGCCTGGGTTGCCCACAAAGTTCATGTGCAAGCTGGGTGCCTCGCTGACCAGACCCAAATTAGTGCGCAGCTTGTCAATCACCAGCAAGGCCGCAATGTCGCGAATGCGGGCCTTTACCGGGGCCAGCCCCACCAGATCACGGTCCAACTCGGCGATGACCTCCTCCACCTGTGACTGCGCCAAAACCTCACCCACGCTACGCGCTTGGCCCAGGGCCACTGCCGACGTATCCACGGGTTGCGCTGCTGCCGTTGTCACAGGTGTCTCGGCGCGCACGCCAGGAGTGGAGGAGTTGCTCATGGCTGTGTCGCAGTCTGGGCGCGCTTAGTAACGCTCGCCTTCGGGTTTGTCGGTGGCGTAGCTGTGCACGGTGTACTGGATCTGACGCCCGCCGATCTCCTGCCT
>CAMCJY010000201.1 GCA_945875225.1 Comamonas sp. lk
GGGCGGCTTTCTGGTGGTGCCCATGAACGCGTTGTTGCAACACCGAGGGCACAACCTGATGGGCGCGGGTCGCTCTATTGCGGTGCAAAACTTCAATGAGCAGGCCTGCATCCTGGGCTTAGGCGGTTTGTACAGCTTGTCCACCGGCATGGGCGTATCTGCTTTTGTAGCCATCAGCGCCTTTGGTTTACTGGTGGCCGGCTGTATGGAGTTGATCCGCCGCTGGCATCGGCACAATTGCCGCGCCCATGCCACCGAGCTGGAGCGCCTGCTGGACATCGCCCGCAACGACGACCTGCACGGATGAGTCGCGCGGTGCCGGCCTTGGCCGTGGCGGCGCTGCTGAGCAATGCCTTGTGCTATGGCTTGTCTTGGTGGCCGTTTAAACAATTGCAGTCCCTGGGTTTGCATCCGCTGTGGGCCACGGTGCTGGTCGATGCCCTGGTTCTGGCGGGCATCCTTCTTTTCCAGCCCCGCGTGCTGGGCCGTTTGTTGCGCAACCGGGCTTTATGGCCTTTGCTGATCGCGGCCGGTTGCACCAATGTCGGCTTTAATTGGGCCGTCACCATCGGCGATGTGGTGCGCGTGGTACTTTTGTTTTATTTGATGCCGCTATGGGCCGCATTGCTGGCCTGGCCCTTGCTGGGTGAGAAGCCGACCTTGCGTTCAGTGGGTTGTATGCTACTCGCCCTGGCCGGCGTGGTGTTGGTGCTCAAAACGCCTGAAACGCCCTGGCCCTGGCCGCAGGACATGGCCGATGCGCTGGCGCTGGGTGGCGGCTTTAGCTTTGCCTTGACCAATGTGCTGCTGCGCCGCTTGCGTGACAGCGATGCCTTAAGTATCACGGCCACCATGTTGCTGGGGGGTGCACTTTTGTGCGCGCTCACCGCTTGGGCGGGCATGCAGCAAGGCCTGGTGCCTGCGTTGCCAGAGCCCGGCATGCACTGGCTGCTTGTTGCACTGGGTCTGGCGCTGATGATTGGCGTGGGCAATGTGACTTTGCAATACGGCGCGGCACGCCTACCGGCGCGCACTACGGCGCTCGTCATGCTTTGCGAGGTGGTGTTTGCCAGTGTGTCGGCCATTGCCCTGGGCGCCGGGGTACTCACAGAAAGGGTCGCCATGGGCGGAGCCCTGATATGCACGGCGGCTTTGTTGTCTGCGTTATCCTCTGGCGCCCAAGCCGAACACACCGGCCCACCCTCTGCCACGGAGACACCATGAGCAACGCATTTGAATTTGAAGCCACCACCATCGACGGCAAACCTCTGCAACTGAAGGACTATCAAGGCAAAGCCTTACTCGTGGTCAACACCGCCAGCGCCTGTGGTTTCACGCCCCAGTTTGCGGGCTTGGAAGAATTGCACCAGAGTTACCAGGGCAAGGGACTGGTGATTCTGGGCTTTCCCTGCAACCAGTTTGGCGCGCAGGACAAGGGTAGCGATGCCGAGATCGCCAGCTTTTGCCAGAAGAACTACGGCGTCAGCTTTGCCATGATGTCCAAGGTCGAAGTCAATGGCTCAGGTGCGCACCCGCTATTCAAATGGTTGACGCACGAGGCGCCGGGCATTTTGGGTACCGAATCGATCAAGTGGAATTTCACCAAGTTTTTGGTGGGCCCCGACGGCGTGGTGCGCAAGCGCTATGCGCCCACCGATACGCCTGCCAGCTTGGCGGCAGATATTGAGGCCGCCTTACCCGCCGCCTGATAGCGCCCCATGCGCTCGCTGGTTTTCGGCTTTGTTGTTGTACCCAACTTTTCGCTGATTGCGCTGAGCGCTTGCGTAGACCCTTTGCGTCTGGCCAACCAGGTGCTAGGCCATACGGTGTACCACTCCGTGCTCTTGTCGGTCGATGGCGGTCTGGTCGCCTCTAGCGATGGCATCCAGGTCATGACGCAACACAGTCTGGCCCAGGCGCCGGGGCTGGACGTGGTGTTTGTGATCGGTCCCAACCCGATTCCCAAACGCGGTTTGCGCACCCTGGCCCTGTGGCTGAAAAAACAAGCTGCTCTGGGTTTGCCCTTGGGCGGTATTGATACCGGCGCCTACCTGATGGCGCAGGCCGGTTTGCTCGACGGTTACCGCAGCACCATCCACTTGGAAGACCATGAGGCCCTGGCCGAGCAGTTCCCCAAAGTCATCGTCACCCAGCATTTTTTTGAGGTGGACCGTGACCGCTACACCTGCAGCGGTGGCGTGGCGCCACTTGACTTGATGACCTATTTACTGACGCAGGCGCCGGGCAACCGCGACCTGGCCAATGAAGTGGCCAACCTCCTGATTGCCGAGCGGCGCAGCCTGACGGACGTGCAAACCGTTTCCATCATCCACCAAAGCCGGGTGACCAACCCGGTGGCGATTGAAGTCTTGCGCTTGATGGAAGCCAATGTGGCCGAACCCCTTCCGATTGGCGAATTGGCGCAGCTGGCCGGCGTTTCTTTGCGCAGTTTGCAGCGCTTATTCAAACAAAAATTTGAGCGTTCGGCCGAGCGCGTATATCTGGACATACGCTTGGCGCATGCACGCCTTTTGGTGCACCGCAGCGAAAAAAGTGTGCGGGAAATCGCGGCGCGCACTGGTTTTGCCTCGCCCTCGCACCTGACCGCGCGCTACACGCCCCGCTATGGTGCTTCGCCGCAGAAAGACCGTGAAAAACGGGCGCAAGGCATGGCATCAAAAGACAGACTGTTGTCGTAATTAAAAAGTCCCCAAGCGGGCTTTACCCGCATACTCGGCCCGCTGAACCTTACGGAGACCCACTATGACCATGCCCGACCTGATTTCTATCGACAACGGCGAACGCGTTCGCCACAGCTTCTCGGACGCCGAGTACGCCAACCGCATTGCCAAGTTGCGCGCCATGATGGCACGCAACAACGTGGACACGGTGTTGTTCACCAGCTACCACAACATCAATTACTACAGCGACTTTCTGTACTGCTCTTTCGGGCGCTTTTACGGCCTGGTAGTCACGCAGGACAAGAGCATCATCATCGCCGCCAATATCGACGGCGGCCAACCCTGGCGCAAAGGCGTGTGCGACCGCGCGGTGATTTACACCGACTGGCAGCAAGGCAATTACTTTCGCGCCATCGCGCAGGAAGTACCAAATAAAGGCCGCGTCGGTTTGGAATATGACCACCTGCCGCTTGAGCGTATGGACAAAATCCGCGTCACCTTGCCCGGCGTTGAATTTGCCAATGTGGCCGCCGATGTGATGAAGCTGCGCATGGTCAAGTCGGCCGAAGAAATCGAGTTCATCAAAAACGGTGCGCAAGTGTGTGATGTGGGCGGCGCGGCCCTGGTGGCGGCGGTGCATGCCGGTGTGCCCGAGCATGAAGTGGCGCTGGCATCCACCCAGGCCATGGTGCGCGAAATTGCCAAGCGCTATCCGCATACCGAGCTGATGGACACCTGGACCTGGTTCCAGTCCGGCATCAATACCGATGGTGCGCACAATCCGGTGACCACGCGCAAAGTGCAACACGGCGACATCCTCAGCCTCAATTGCTTTTCCATGATCTCGGGCTACTACACCGCGCTGGAACGCACGCTGTTCTTCGGTGATGTGGACGCGGCGTCCTTGCGGCTGTGGGAAATCAATGTGCGCGTGCACGAAGAGGGGCAAAAGCTGGTCAAGCCCGGCGTGCGCTGCTGCGCTGTGGCGCACGCGCTGAACAAGATTTATGAAGAGTACGACGTGCTGAAGTACCGCACCTTCGGTTACGGGCACTCTTTTGGTGTGCTCTCGCACTATTACGGGCGCGAAGCGGGGCTGGAGTTTCGCGAAGACATCGACACCGTGCTCGAGCCTGGGATGGTGGTTTCTATCGAACCGATGATCATGCTGCCAGAGGGCATGCCCGGGGCTGGCGGTTACCGCGAGCATGATATTTTGGTCGTTACAGCTGATGGACACCAGAACATTACGGGTTTCCCCTATGGTCCAAAGCATAATGTGATCCGCGCATAGGCCCAATTTTTGCTAACCTCAAGGGCTTGACCTGATTCCCGGAAAACGCACCGTTATGCAGCAACCCTTTGTCCGATTTGACCATGTAGAAAAAAGCTATGACGGCAAACAACTGGTGGTGCGTGATCTGAGCTTGGACATAGCGCAAGGCGAGTTCCTGACCCTTTTAGGCCCGTCCGGGTCGGGCAAGACGACCACCTTGATGATGCTGGCCGGCTTTGAAACCGCCACCTCGGGCGAGATCTATTTAGACGGTAAGCCCATCAACCGGATTGCTCCCGAGCACCGCAACATCGGCATGGTGTTTCAAAGCTATGCCTTGTTTCCGCATATGACGGTGGCAGAGAACGTGGGCTTCCCCTTGAGCGTGCGCGGCATTACCGGCGAGGCAGCGCACAGCCGCGTGATGGCTGCTTTGGACAAGGTGGGCCTCAAGGGCCTGGAGTCGCGCCGGCCGGCGCAAATGTCGGGCGGTCAGCAACAGCGCG
>CAMCJY010000202.1 GCA_945875225.1 Comamonas sp. lk
CGCACACGCCCTGGTAAGCTGACGTCCAAGGCCTGGGCTTGCAACTGTTTTTGCAACTGGGCGTCGGCCAGGGCCTGGCGACGGTCTTGCAGCGCCGCTTCAATATCCTGCTTGGCAACATTAATCGACGCACCCAGCGTTTTTTTCTCTTCGACGCTGAGCGTCGCCATGCCCTTCATTAGCTCGGTAATGCGGCCCGATTTACCCAAAAATTGGGCTTTGGCATTTTCTAGGTCGGCGCTCGCCGAGGCGGCTGCAAACGCGGTGCGGGCGGCGGCGACAATGCTTTCGAGTTCGTTCATGGCAATCGTGGCGGTTATTCAATGAAAAACGGGCTAGTGCTTGGGGCAAGCGCTAGCCCGGTTTTGCGGGCGGTATCGGCGGCTGCCCGCATGGGGCGGCGCGCCGCGTTAACCCTTAAGCAGCGGCGAGCTTGGCCTTGACCTGCTCCACGATGCCGGCAAAAGCTGCCATATCGTGCACTGCGATGTCCGACAGCACTTTGCGGTCGATCTCGATCTGCGCTTTTTTCAGACCATTGGCAAATTGGCTGTAGGTCATGCCGCATTGGCGCGCTGCCGCGTTGATACGGGCAATCCACAACTGGCGGAATACACGCTTTTTGGTACGGCGGTCACGGTAGGCATATTGCCCGGCCTTCATCACCGCTTCTTTAGCGACGCGAAAGACATTACCGCGGCGACCGCGGAAACCTTTGGCAAGGGCGAGAACTTTTTTGTGGCGGGCGCGAGCCGTTACACCACGTTTGACGCGAGGCATGGTATTACTCCTTGTTCGTCGTTAATTAAATACCACGGCCGGGGAGCATCTGCGCCATATGACCCATATTGGTCTCATGGACAGCTGTCGAACCGCGCAGGTGGCGTTTATTTTTGGTGGTCTTCTTGGTCAGGATGTGACGTTTGAAGGCTTGGCCGCGTTTAACGGTTCCACCGGGACGTACGCGGAAGCGTTTTTTCGCCGCGCTCTTGGTCTTCATTTTGGGCATTTGCATGCTCCTTCTTCAATTGTGCTCGTGAGGCGTACGGAAAACTTTTCCGTCCTTGTTGGCCCCGAGCCACTTGTAGGGAACCAGCCCGCAAGGTATCGCTACCTTGGCAATCCGGCTCACCGTATGCCAGGGGTCTCCCCCTGTGCAAACTTGGGCAAATTGCTTTGCCCGGCGACTGCTGTTTAGCAATCGCAAAAAACTACGCTGCCATCTCCTGCACCGGCTTGGCCGCGCCACCGGGCTTTTTCTTACCCGGCGCAATCATCATGACCATCTGCCGACCTTCGAGCTTGGGAAACTGCTCCACCACGATCAGGTCCGCCAACTCTTCGCGCATACGCTGCAACAAAGCCAAACCGATTTCCTGGTGGGTGATCTCGCGACCCCGAAAACGCAAAGTGATCTTGCACTTGTCGCCGTCTTCCAGGAAGCGCTTGATATTACGCACCTTGATGTTGTAGTCACCATCGTCGGTTCCGGGGCGGAACTTGACTTCCTTGACTTCAATCACTTTTTGTTTGGACTTGGCTTCCGCCGCCTTTTTCTGCTCCTGATACTTGAACTTTCCGTAATCCATCAAGCGGCATACCGGAGGTACTGCGGTGGCGGAAATCTCAACCAGATCCACGTCCAACTCACCGGCAAGGCGCAAGGCATCGTTAATGTTGACAACACCTAGAGGTTCGTTGTCGACGCCGGTCAGGCGGACTTCCGGGGCCATGATTTCCCGGTTAAGGCGGTGTTTACGTTCTTCGCGCTGGCGGCGGTCACGAAATTCAGTAGCGATGGCTCAATCCTTCACAAAACAAACCCACAGGGGCACTATCCGCGCGGTGCGCGACGCATCGTCTTCATCTTTGGAAAAACCTTAGACAAGGGATTTATCAGCTATGTCCCTTGCGATGAGCGCACTGAACGCTTCAAGGGGCATGGCACCGAGGTCTTTTCCACCCCGGGCGCGCACTGCAACGGCACCGGCAGCCATTTCTTTATCGCCTACGACGAGCAAGAAAGGCAGCTTTTGCATCGAATGCTCGCGTATTTTATACGTGATTTTCTCGTTTCTGAGGTCTAAATCCACCCTAAGCCCTTGATTTTCCAGCGTTTTGGTGACTTTTTTGGCATATTCGGCCTGGGCGTCGGTGATATTGAGCACCGCCAACTGCACCGGCGCCAGCCAGGTCGGCAGCGCGCCTGCGCTCTCTTCGATCAAAATTCCGATGAAACGCTCCAAGCTGCCGACGATGGCGCGGTGCAGCATGACCGGCCGGTGGCGGGCGCCGTCTTCGCCTACATATTCGGCGTCCAGGCGCTCGGGCATAGAGAAATCCACCTGCATGGTTCCACATTGCCACTGGCGCCCGATAGCGTCCTTGAGCGTGTACTCAATCTTGGGGCCGTAAAAAGCGCCGTCACCCGGGGATATTTCAAATTCGCAGCCCGAAGCGCGCAGGCTTTCCATCAGCGCGGCTTCTGCCTTGTCCCAAATCGCGTCGCTGCCTATGCGTTGCGCCGGCCGGGTGGCCACTTTATAAATAATTTTTTTGAAACCGAAATCGGTGTACACCTTTTGCAGCAGCGCGGTGTAGTTGACGCACTCTTGCAGGATCTGGTCTTCGGTACAAAAAATATGCCCGTCGTCCTGGGTGAAGCCGCGCACCCGCATGATGCCGTGCAAACCGCCCGAGGGTTCATTGCGGTGGCATTGGCCGAATTCGCCGTAACGCAAAGGCAGGTCGCGGTAGCTTTTGATGCCTTGCTTGAAGATCAAGATATGGCCGGGGCAGTTCATCGGCTTGAGCGCGTAATCGCGCTTTTCCGACTCGGTGGTGAACATGTTTTCGCGGTATTTGTCCCAGTGACCGGTTTTTTCCCACAAACTTTTGTCGATGATTTGCGGGCCTTTGACTTCCTGGTAGCCATTGTCCTGGTAGACCTTGCGCATGTATTGCTCCACGCCCTGCCACAGCGTCCAGCCCTTGGGATGCCAGAAAACCAAGCCGGGCGCATGCTCGTCGATATGGAACAAATCCAACTCACGGCCGAGTTTGCGGTGGTCACGCTTTTCAGCCTCTTCCAGCATGGTCAGGTGCTGTTGCAAGTCTTCTTTGGTCGCCCAAGCCGTACCGTAAATGCGTTGCAGCATTTCTTTGGTGTGGTCGCCGCGCCAATAGGCTCCGGCCAGTTTCATCAGCTTGAAGTGCTTGAGCTTGCCAGTGCTGGGCACGTGGGGGCCACGGCACAAGTCTTCGAAGCCGCCTTCGCGGTAGAGCGACACATCTTCGCCTGCCGGAATGCTGCCGATGATTTCGGCCTTGTAATGCTCGCCCATGGATTTGAAGTGGGCCACTGCCTCGTCACGCGGCAGCACGCGACGCTGCACCGGCTCGTCTTTGGCGGCCAGTTCGGCCATCTTCTTTTCGATGGTGGCCAAGTCCTCGGGGGTAAAAGGCCGCTCAAAAGAGAAGTCGTAAAAAAAGCCGTTTTCAATAACCGGGCCGATAGTCACCTGGGCCTGGGGAAACAATTCTTTGACGGCATACGCCAGCAAGTGGGCGGTGGAGTGCCGGATAACTTCCAGGCCGTCCGCATCCTTGGCCGTGATGATGGACAACTGGCTGTTGGCCCCAATGGCATAACTGGTATCCACCACGATGCCATCGACCTTACCCGCCAATGCCGCTTTGGCCAAGCCCGTGCCGATGGACGCCGCCACTTCAGCCACGGTGACCGGGCCGGGAAATTCGCGTTGGGAACCGTCGGGAAGCGTAATCTGAATCATGGCAGCTAGGTTAGGTGGCAAAGGGCGCGATTTTAGTCCCTCACCCTCGCACTGGCATAAGATGATGCGCACCTTCTACAAGCCGCTAGCCATCATGCAATTTGATTACACAAACCCTTACAGCAGCACGCGTCTGCCGGTATTTGCCCGCAACCTGGTTAGCACCTCACACCCGCTGGCCGCGCAGGCGGGCTTGCACATACTGTGGCAAGGCGGTAATGCAGTGGACGCGGCCATTGCCGCAGCCGCCGCGCTGACAATTTGCGAGCCAGTGAGTAACGGCCTGGGCTCGGATGCGTTTTGCATTTTGTGGGACGGGCAAGAACTGCACGGCCTCAACAGCTCGGGCCATGCGCCTGCTGCCTGGACACCGGACTACTTTCACAGCAAATACGGCAAGGCCCAAGCCACGCCACCCAAGCGTGGGATGGACGCGGTCACCGTGCCCGGCGCCGTCGCCGGTTGGGCCGCTTTGAGCCAGCGTTTTGGCAAACTGCCTTTCGCCGAATTGATGCAGCCGGCGATTGAGATTGCCGAGCGCGGCTATTTGGTATCAGTGGTGGTCCAGCAAAAATGGGCTGCCGCTACGCCAGAGCTGCAAAGCCTGCCCGGCTTTGCCGAACACTTTTTGCCGTATGGGCGCGCGCCCCAGGTCGGCGAGTT
>CAMCJY010000203.1 GCA_945875225.1 Comamonas sp. lk
CCAACTTTTCAGCGCGGTTGAGCTTATCGATAAACGCTTCAGTTTCCCGCCATTCTTGTGTCAATTGCAAAAGCGCGGGTAATAGCCGCGTACCCATGGCGTCTTGCAGGCGTCCAAATCGGAATACCAGTTGATCACAAACGCGGACCTGTGGCTCGCTCAGCTTCGGATGGAGCGCGTCTGGCAGGAAAGTTTCGAAATCTTTAGCCTCCAGCCAGGCTTGGTGAAGCCGCTGTTGATGCAAGCGGCACTCATCGAGCGCGGGCTGAAGTTTGTACACGATGATTTCGTTATTCTGCATAACTTAATCTAGATTGGCAACGCACTATGCGCCGCCATACGTTGAATGGGCAAGGGTTCCTGCCCTGCTGCTGGACCAAAGACGATGTCGATGCGCTGCTCACCCAAGGCTTGTTTCAACTTGACCAATAGGTCGAGCTTCGCATCTAACTGGGCATACATACTGAGATTTGTGCCAGTGATGTAGAGATCGATATCGCCACCCCGGCGCGCGTCATCCACCCGCGAACCAAAAAGACTCACCTGCGCGCCTTCACCCAGCACGGCATAGACTGCGGTTTTGATAGCGTCGATTTGGATGGCGGTCAATCGCATAGGGCTTGGATGTTCAAAGCATTGCAACACATCATTTGGGCGCAGGCATTTCAGCCATTAAAAAATCTATCTGCAACTGGTATTGCTGCTTCACAATGATTTCTTCCACTACCGTCATGCTGACGTTTAAGTATTCGTGGACGATGCGGTCGCGCATACTTATGGCCGCTGTCCAGTCCCGTAGCTGATCCGCGTTGATGTACCCCAAAGTATGTAACTTGGAAAATGCGTCATAGGCTGAAACCGGCACGGTCTGCCCCTGGGACTTCAAAATAACTTTGGCTTTACCGATAGAGTTTTCTGTCAATACTTGGATCGCATGCAATGCGCCGGATTGCTCCAATTTGCTTAGGGGGTGCTGGGCTTGCAAAAGCTGACGGACTTCAGCCAGCACGCCGCCAAGCTCCGAGGCCAATCGTCGGGTTTCCTCAGCGTATAGGTCAAGCCGCATGCTGTGCCCGCCAATAGTGGTCTTCCAGCTCGAACCAAGTCGCGCTTAAAAAGCGAATCCACGCCAGGTCGTCTTGAACGACAAGCTCTTTCCCTTGTTCGGCGACCAAGGCCCGCATCGTTAGGCCTGCGCCGGATACATCAATCAAGTCGATTTTGTCTTCGTCCAGCCCGAGCGCAAGTCGCAATTGATAGCGTAATAACTCAGTGCGCCTTAGTTGCTCTGTAAGCGAAAGTGTGCGTGCCCACTGGATGGCGATATCCCAATCGCTATGGGCATGTGCGCTTCCTTCGGCGCGACTGCCAACCAACACGGCAAAGGCGAGGCCCTCAGTTTGAGAAAGCGTCTGCTCTACGCGTGTTCTTTCGGCGAATGTGGACTGAGTCATGACTGGCTCACGAAATCCTGATAAGCCAAACTCAAGCCGCGCTCCAAGTTGACCTTGGCTTGCCAACCCAAAGCATTTAACCGGCTGCTGTCCATCCATTTACGCGGCGCTCCGTCCGGCTTGCTGCTGTCAAACTCAATAGTGCCTTGGTACCCCACGGTTTGACCCACGGCATGGGCTAATTCGGCGATAGTGACATCGCTGCCAAAACCCACATTGATATGGCTGAGCATGGGCTGGGTGTGTTGCTGATAAATAGCCAGCGGCAGGTTCATGACAAACACACTGGCGGCGGCCATATCGTCCACATACAAAAACTCGCGCCGGGGCGTACCGCTGCCCCATATGCTGACGCTGGGCGCGCCCGCGACTTTGGCCTCGTGAAAGCGCCTGATGAGTGCGGGAATAACGTGGCTGTTTTCCGGATGATAGTTGTCGCCGGGGCCATATAAATTGGTCGGCATGACGCTGCGGTAGTCCACGCCATGGCTGGCGCCGTATTGCCGGTTGTAGCTTTCGCAGAGTTTGATACCGGCGATTTTGGCGATGGCGTAGGGTTCGTTGGTGGGCTCAAGCACGCCGGTCAGTAACGCGTCTTCGCGCATGGGCTGCTCGGCCAAACGGGGATAGATGCAACTGGACCCTAAAAAAAGCAGCTTTTTAATGCCATTGCGGAAAGCGGCTTCAACGACGTTGGCCTGCACCATCAGGTTTTGATAAATGAAATCCGCCGGGTAGGTGTTGTTGGAATGGATGCCGCCCACTTTGGCGGCGGCCAGATACACCTGATCGGGTTTTTCTTGTGCAAAAAAAGCTCGCACGGCGGCTTGGTTTGTCAAGTCCAATTCGGCGTGCGTGCGGGTGACCAAATCGCTATGGCCTTGGCTTTGCAATGCCCGAACGATAGCGCCGCCCACCATGCCACGATGCCCAGCGACATAAATCTTAGCCATGGCGGGTATCGCGCCCGTAGGTGTCTTCAAAGCGCACGATGTCGTCTTCACCCAAGTAGCTGCCGGACTGGACTTCGATAATTTCCAAATCTGTCTTGCCGGGGTTTTCTAAGCGGTGGGTAACGCCCAAGGGGATATAGGTACTTTGGTTTTCGGTCAGCAAGACCTGCTCATCGCCACGCGTCACCAAGGCGGTGCCTTTGACCACAATCCAATGCTCGGCGCGGTGGTGGTGCATTTGCAAGCTCAGCTTGGCACCCGGTCGCACGCTAATGCGCTTGACCTGGTGGCGCTCGCCCATATCCACGCTGTCATACGTGCCCCAGGGGCGGGCGACTTTGCGGTGCTGCACCGATTGGGCGACCTTGTCCGCATCCAAGCGCGCCACCACTTGCTTGACTTGTTCGACCTGGCTGCTGTGGGCTACCAGCACGGCGTCTGGCGTGTCAATTATCAATAAATCATGCGTACCCAAGGCGACCACTGGGCGGTGGGGCGCATGCACAAAAGTGTTATGCGCGTCCATGGCTAGGCCCTGCCCGTGAATGCGGTTGCCCTGCGCGTCCGGCACGCTGAGCTCGGCCACTGCGTTCCAGCTGCCGACATCGCTCCAGGCGCTAGTAAAGGGAACAACCGCTACGTTGTGGTGGTGCTCCATAACGGCGTAGTCGATGCTTTCAGAGCGGCATGCGGAAAAGGCCGCTGATTGCGGGCGTAGGAATTGACCATCGCGGGTGGAAGCGGCCATGGCTTGGCGGCAGGCGTCCAAGATGTCGGGGGCGTGTTGCTCCAAGGCGGCCAACAAAGTTGCCGTGCTGCACAGAAATATGCCGCCGTTCCACAATGCGCGCCCAGTCAGCAGCAAGGCCTGTGCCTTGTCCAGCGCGGGTTTTTCGGTGAAGCCTTCGACCGCATAGCTGCCGTCGGGACGGGCTGCGCCCTGGCGGATATAGCCGTAAGCGGTACTGGGGAAACTCGGGCTGATGCCAAAGGTGACGATGGCGCCTGCTTGAGCGGCCGGGAGGGCTTTTTCTACGACCTGAGCAAAGGCCTTGGCATCCGGAATATGGTGGTCCGAGGGGCAAAACAGCAGCAAGGCATCGGGCGCAGCGGCAAGTGCCGCTATGGCCATGGCAGCAGCCGTGTTACGCGCCACGGGCTCCAGCAAGACAGTGCCCTGCACGCCTGCAGTCTGCATCGCCTGGGCCACCAAAAAGCGGTGTTCTTCCGACGCGACGCAAATCGCGTCCCCGCTAAGCAGTGCCACCCGCTCCAAGGTCAGTTGCAGCAGGCTTTTGCCCCCGATCAGCGGCACAAATTGCTTGGGAAAGCTTTTGCGGCTAAGAGGCCAAAGCCGCGTTCCCGAGCCGCCGCACAGGATGACCGGGGTGATGTGTACTACAGGGAGGTTTTGCTTGGCGTTCAAGGCGATCAGAAAAGAGGTTTGGGACGGTTGAGACAGAAAAACACTGCGCCAGCAAATGCGACGCCCACGCTACCGCAGTGCTGAATCAGGCTCAGCGGGCGTTTTCGGACGCGAAATTAAAGGCCGGCGCCTGTTTTCTCAAGGCAAATTTGAGTCGAGCGCGAGTCTAACATTGCAAATGAGAGGCCATCGCGCATGTCATTGCGGTTTAATCGGGTCAATAACTGGGTCTGCCGTAAAAATGTAAACTCGCCTATTCAAGTCTAATCCGGTTGACATTCGGGTCTAGGCAGGCTTACAGTCGATGCAATGAAGACCGATACCATCCAAATCACGCTCGAATTACTCAATCTAATGAGTGAGGTTGACGAATTCAAAGGCGCCTGGCGCGCTCTGGGAACACTTGCGCCAGAGCGGCTCAAGGCGTTGCGGCATGTGGCTACCATTGAAAGCATTGGCTCCTCGACCCGAATTGAAGGTAGCAAGCTGACTGATCGGGAGGTAGAGAAATTACTCTCCAAGCTGGAAATCAAGAAATTCGACAGTCGCGATGAGCAGGAGGTTGCTGGTTACGCCGAGACGATGGAAATGATTTTCCATGCCTTTGACGATATTCACCTCAC
>CAMCJY010000204.1 GCA_945875225.1 Comamonas sp. lk
CCCATCGCATCGCCGCTTTGGGTTTGCAGGTAGGCCAGCAAATCATCCAAATTGGCAATCGCGCACACTTGCAAGCCCAAGTTTTGGCGCACATATTGGACGGCGCTGTAGGGCACGTCGCGGGTACTGCCGTCGGCCTGTTTTTCGGTTGCCATTTCCTGGCGGTCCAAGGCAATCGCGACAGCATGCGGTGTCGCTCCTGCGGCTTGGATCAGAGCGATCGATTCGCGCGCTGCGGTGCCTGCGCTCATCACGTCATCAACAATCAGCACCCGGCCTTGCAAAGGCGCGCCCACCAGCGTGCCGCCTTCGCCGTGGTCTTTGGCCTCTTTGCGGTTATAGGCAAAAGGCAGGTTGTGGCCCAGGCGCGCCAGCTCCACCGCCACCGCTGCGCCCAGCGGAATGCCTTTATAAGCAGGGCCAAACAACATATCAAACTGCACACCGCTGGCCAGCAGGGCCTGGGCATAAAACTGCGCCAGACGGCCCAGCTTGGCGCCATCGTCAAACAAACCGGCATTGAAGAAATAGGGGCTCAGGCGCCCGGCCTTGGTCTTGAATTGGCCAAAGCGCAATACGCCCGATGCGATGGCAAATTGCACAAACTCCTGCGCCAATGCAGTGTTTTGGCTGGGCTCATGGGGGTTGGCGCTGGTGCTTATGGTGGTCATCCGGTGTCCTCAAAGGGGGCCGGCGCATTGTATTGAGCGGCGGGTACTTACACGGCGGTGGGAAATTTGCGCGCTTGCGAGACTTTTCGGATGCAGTCGGTGTACCATGAAATTTCTTGTGCTTTGGCCGCCCAGTTTGCGGGTGCGCGTGCAGGAGAACGTAAGTAACCGAATAATTTTCTGGAGACCTGTATGTCACACACTTCCCCGTTTACCCGTCCCTTCGCCCTGGCCGCTGCTGCGCTGGCCGCGTCATTCTCGCTGCTGGGCCAGGCCCAGGCAGCAGAGCCCGCTTCCTGCAAAGCCGTGCGTTTTGCCGACGTGGGCTGGACCGACATCACCGCCACTACGGCCGTGATGTCCGAAATCCTAAAGGGCATTGGCTACAAGCCCTCGGCGCAAGTGCTGTCGGTGCCAGTGACCTATAGCAGCTTGAAGGCAAAGAAGATTGATGTGTTTTTGGGCAACTGGATGCCGTCTATGGAGGCCGACATCAAGCCCTACGCGGCAGACGGCTCGGTGGAAACCCTTGGCGCTAACCTGGAAGGCGCGAAGTACACATTGGCCGTACCCGACTATGTGGCCGAGGCTGGTGTCAAAACCTTTGCCGACCTCGCCAAGAACGCAGACAAATTCAACAAAAAGGTTTACGGCATCGAGCCGGGCAATGATGGCAACCGCCTGATTTTGGACATGATCAAGAAAAACGCCTTCGGCATGGGCGGCTTCAAAATCGTTGAGTCCAGCGAAGCGGGCATGGTCTCGCAAGTCGTGCGCGCCGTACCCAAGAAAGAATGGATCGTGTTTTTAGGCTGGGCGCCGCACCCCATGAACAGCAAAATCAAAATGACCTATTTGGCCGGTGGTGACGACTTCTTCGGCCCCAACTTCGGCGGCGCCACGGTGTATACCAACACGCGTAAAGGCTATTCCACTGAATGCGCCAATGTGGGCAAACTGCTGAAAAACACCAAGTTCAGCCTGGAAGCAGAAAACGAAATCATGTCCTCCATCCTGGACAAAAAAATGAAGCCCGAAGCCGCTGCCCAAGCCTGGCTCAAAGGCAATGCCTCCACCTGGGGCAACTGGCTCGCTGGCGTCAAAACCTTTGACGACAAGGACGTCACACCAGCGATGATCATTAAATAAGCCGATGGCGGCCGGTCTGGAAGCCGCGCTCGCGTGGCTCACCGACAACAAGCTACCGCTGGGCGAGTCCATCGCGGCGGGAGTCGAGCGCATCACCCAGAGCGCGCCTTGGTTGTTTGACGCGGTATCCGAAAACCTCAGCGCCCTGGTGCTGGGCTTTACCGGGGCGCTCTTGTGGGTGCAACCGCTCATCATGGTGACGCTGCTCACCGCACTGGCCTGGGCGCTGCAACGCTCGGTCAAGCTGGCCGTATTTGTAGGGGCGGCGCTGCTATTGATCATCAATATGGGCTACTGGACCGAGACCATGGAGACGCTGTCCCTGGTCTTGTTTGCCACGCTCAGCTGCGTGCTCATCGGCGTGCCCATCGGCATTGCGGCAGCGCACCGGCCTTGGCTAGAAGCGGCATTGCGCCCGCTGCTGGACTTGATGCAGACCATCCCTACTTTTGTGTACCTGATCCCCACGCTCATCCTGTTTGGCTTGGGTGTGGTGCCAGGGCTGATCTCGACCGTCATTTTCGCCCTGCCCGCGCCGATCCGGCTGACCACGCTGGGAATTGCCTCCGTGCCGCGCCCGCTGATTGAAGCGGGCCAGGCCTTTGGTGCCACGCGCTGGCAGTTGCTGCTCAAGGTGGAGATTCCCTCGGCCCTGCCCAACATCATGGCCGGCATCACGCAGTGCATCATGCTCAGCCTGTCTATGGTGGTCATCGCCGCGCTGGTCGGCGCCGACGGCCTGGGCAAACCGGTGGTGCGCGCGCTCAACTCCGTCAATATCGCCGATGGCTTTGAGGCCGGGCTGGCGATAGTGATCGTGGCCATTGTGCTCGACCGTTTGTGCAAAACCCGCAGCCATGACTGAAAGCCCGGGCCCACAGACCAGGTCCGCCCCCATGGCCGAGTTTCGGAATGTGGACGTGGTCTTTGGCAAACACAGTGCGCAGGCCTTGGCGCTGCTGGACGCGGGCAAAACCCGGCAGGAGATTTTGGACGCCACCGGCGCGGTGCTGGGCGCAGCCGATTGCAATTTGCAAATCGCCGAAGGCGAAATATCGGTGCTCATGGGCTTGTCCGGCTCGGGTAAATCTACGCTGCTGCGCTGCCTCAATGGTCTGAACCAAGCCAACCGGGGCGCGGTGCTGATACGCGATACCCAAGCTGGGCAAAGCGGCTATGTGGACCTGACGCGCTGCGACGCCACCACTTTGCGCCGTCTGCGCACCACGCGTGTGGCTATGGTGTTCCAGCAGTTTGCCCTGTTGCCCTGGCGCACTGTGGCCGAAAACGTGGGCCTGGGTCTGGAGCTGAGCGGCATGCCCAAAGCGCAGCGCGACAGAATCGTCGCCGAAAAGCTGGAACTGGTGGGCCTGCAGCAGTGGGGCAAAAAATACGCGCACCAGCTATCCGGCGGTATGCAACAGCGCGTCGGCCTGGCACGCGCTTTTGCCACGGACGCAGATATTTTGCTGATGGACGAACCTTTTTCTGCGCTCGACCCGTTGATTCGCGAGCACTTGCAGCAAGAGCTTTTGCAACTGCAACAAAAACTAAAAAAAACCATCGTCTTTGTCAGCCATGACCTGGACGAAGCCATCAAGCTGGGCAACCACATCACCATCATGGAAGGCGGGCGCATTGTGCAATCGGGCGAGCCCGAGCAAGTGGTGCTCAATCCGGCCAACGCCTATGTGCGCGACTTTGTGGCGCATATGAACCCCATCAAAGTGCTGCGCGGGCGCTCACTGATGACGCCGCTAGAAAAACTCAAGCACGAAGGCCTGCGCGTGCAACTGGACTGGACCGGCCACCACTGGCTGCAACTGGGGGCCGACGGTCAGCCCGAAGGCGCAGATATCGAAGGCCGACCCGGCCAGTTGCTGGCCTACCAGCCACAGATGGACATCGTGCATGCGGGCCTGGACGGGCGCAGCATCGCCATGGCCAGCCCGGATATGTTGCTCGAACACATCATCCATATCCGCCACGCCACCGGCCGCCCGGTGCTGCTGTGCGAAGCCGGCCGCTTTGTCGGCGTGGTGGGCGACGAAGAAATCTACCGGGGTATGTTGCAGACAACGCGGGGCTGAGGCGCTTCGGGCTATGTGAGGGTTATAGCTTGACGATGTCCAGACTGGCGCGGGCTTCGTCCATGCGCGCTTCGTCATCGTGCAATTGGTAGCCCTTTTCCAGCATGCGGGTCATATATTGTTTGTTATAGAGAAATGCAGCAATCAATTGCCACAGCCCTATGGTGATAAACGAAAACAAAAAATGCAATGCGGCGACGCCCAGTTCGCCTCGAAACAAGGGGACGAATGCGCCGAAAAACAAATACGTCCAGCTAAACCCGAAATAGCCCGGCTTCATCATGCCGGTGGACGGATGCAATAAATTGACTTTGGTAGCCATGCGAACTCCTTACAGTCGTCCAACGATCTCCGACCCATCATGGCACAGACCGACTGGGTTTGCGAGGCCGACAATGCGTTATCTTCCATACTTTCAAAACGCCCACTGGAGTACCGCTTGTTCACACTCACCAGCCTGAACCTCAACGGCATACGCTCGGCCAGCAGCAAAGGGCTGCAAGACTGGCTGCACAGCTTGCAAGCGGACTGTCTGTGCGTGCA
>CAMCJY010000205.1 GCA_945875225.1 Comamonas sp. lk
CTCCTCTTTGTCGCTTGGACGCTGTGCCACTTTCTAGCACGCCGGGCGCGTACTGGGCTGCGCCGATGGCTTGGCCTCAATGGCTTTACCTTGCCTTCGCCCGCTTGCGGCTTCCAAAAAAATGCATTATTGTGCGTAAGCGGACCTTAAATTCATTTTTTCATTATGTCAAGCACTATATTGCATACAGTCGCAGAAATTTCTCCCGACAGCGCAGCGTCCAGCGAGGACAAACACCCTTATCTGGTCGGACTGGGCCAGCGTGTGGGTGCCCTGCGTGCGCGCAGGGGCATGACGCGCAAAGCACTGGCGGCGGCGGCGCAGGTGTCCGAGCGGCATCTTGCGAACATGGAATATGGCCTGGGCAATGCCTCGGTACTGGTGCTCTTGCAAGTGGCCAAGGCCTTGCAGTGCACTTTGGCCGAGTTGTTGGGCGATGTGAGTACCTCCTCGCCGGATTGGCTGATGATTCGCGAGTTGCTGGAGCAATGCGACGCGCCCACGCTACACCGGGTGCGTATCGCCATTGGTGAGCTACTGGGCACCGGCGGCGCGGCCCAGGAGCGCAGCACCCGCGTCGCGCTGGTTGGCCTGCGCGGCGCAGGCAAGTCCACGCTGGGACAGATGCTGGCCCAGGACCTGGGCTACCCCTTTGTGGAACTGAGCCGCGAAATTGAGAAATTTGCCGGTTGCAGCGTGGCCGAAATTCAGGCCTTGTACGGCGCCAACGCCTACCGCCGCTACGAGCGCCGGGCCTTGGAAGAAAGCATTCAAACTTACCCCGAGGCAGTGATCGCTACGCCCGGCGGTCTGGTGTCCGACCCGGCCAGCTTTACCTTGCTACTGGCGCACTGCACCACGCTGTGGCTGCAAGCCGATCCGGCCGACCACTTGCGCCGCGTCACCGCCCAAGGCGACTTGCGGCCCATGGCCGCCAGCAAAGAAGCCCTGCAAGACCTGAAAAATATTTTGGATGGGCGCCAGTCCTTTTATTCCAAAGCCCAATTTGCCATCCATACCAGCGCCCAGGACTTGGAAGCCACATTCGAGCTGCTGCGCGCCACGGTGCGCGGGCATTTGCAGATCGCGCCCTGAGCTGCAAAAAAATGCTTGACGGGCTTTAACTATGTGCACTATGATGCATCAACGTGTGTCGTATGCATTTTTATGCGCGTTCTAAAGTGAGTCCGCCATGAACCCTGAATCCTTTGTCAGTTACCAGACCGAACCCAGCCAGTACCGCCATTGGACGCTGGGCTTTGAGGGCCCGGTGGCTACGCTCCAAGCCGATTTCGACGAAAACGGTGGCCTGCAGCCCGGCTACAAGCTCAAGCTCAACAGCTACGACCTGGGCGTGGACATTGAGCTGCACGACGCCATCAACCGCATCCGCTTTGAACACCCCGAGGTGCGCAGCGTGGTCATCACAAGCGCCAAGGACAAGGTGTTTTGCTCCGGTGCCAACATCTTCATGCTCGGCCTGAGCAGCCATGCCTGGAAGGTGAATTTCTGCAAATTCACCAACGAAACGCGCAACGGCCTGGAAGACTCCTCGGCCCATAGCGGCCTCAAATTTCTGGCGGCGGTCAATGGCGCGTGTGCCGGTGGTGGCTACGAGCTGGCGCTGGCCTGCGACGAAATTTTGCTGGTGGATGACCGGTCCTCGGCCGTCAGCCTGCCCGAAGTGCCTTTGCTGGGGGTGCTGCCCGGCACCGGCGGCCTGACCCGCGTGACCGACAAGCGTCGCGTGCGCCACGATCTAGCCGATGTTTTTTGCACCAGCGCCGAAGGCGTACGCGGCCAAAAAGCCAAAGACTGGCGCTTGGTCGATAGCCTCGCCAAGCCGGCGGAGTTCGCCGCTCGCGTGCGCGAACGCGCGCTTGCATTGGCCGCGCAAAGCGACCGGCCCGAAGGTGCGCAAGGCGTCGTGCTCACGCCTTTGCAATGCACCCGTAGCGCCGACGCGCTGCGCTACAGCACGCTCAAGGTGGACATAGACCGCGCCAAGCGCAGCGCGGTATGGACTATTGAGGCCCCCCAAGGCGCGCAGCCTGCCACCGTTGCCGAGATTGAGGCCCAAGGCGCGCAATGGTTCCCCTTGCGCATGGCGCGTGAGCTGGAAGACGCGATCTTGCATATGCGCACCAACGAGCTGGACATCGGCATCTGGCTGATCAAAACCGAGGGCGATGCCGCTGCCGTGCTGGCCATGGATGCGACGCTGCAAGCGCAGGCCGGGCACTGGCTGGTGCGCGAAACCACCGGCCTGCTGCGCCGCAGCTTCAGCCGCCTGGACCTGTCCTCGCGCAGCCTGTTTGCGTTGATCGAGCCAGGCTCTTGCTTTGCGGGTAGCTACCTCGAATTTGCACTGGCCTGCGACCGCAGCTACCAACTGATGCTGCCCGACGATGCAGCGCGCACACCCCACATTAGCGTGGGCGAACGCAACTTTGGCGTCTACCCCATGGCCACTGGCCAAAGCCGATTGCAGCGCCGTTTTTACGAGGAAGTGGGCCCGCTGGAAGCCGTACGCGCCGCAGTCGGTCAAGCGCTGGATGCCGATGCCGCTTTCGCGCTGGGCCTGGTAACTGCCGCGCCCGATGACATCGACTGGGCTGACGAAGTGCGCATTGCGATTGAAGAGCGTGTGTCCATGTCGCCCGATGCCATGACCGGCCTGGAAGCCAATTTGCGTTTCAACGGCAAAGAGACGATGCACACGCGCGTCTTTGGCCGCTTAAGCGCCTGGCAAAACTGGATTTTTCAGCGTCCCAACGCGGTGGGCGACAAAGGCGCGCTCAAGGTCTATGGCAAAGGCGAACGCGCTGCCTTTGACTGGAACCGCGTTTAAACACGGGCGCAGCCCCCACCCAACTTCATATATCAACCGGAGTCCTTCATGTCAGCCATCAACTACAGCGAAAAAATCCCTAACAACGTGGACCTGGGCGGTGACCGCACCTTGCAGCGCGCCCTGGAACAGTGGCAGCCCAACTTCATCAACTGGTGGGATGACATGGGGCCCGAAGGTACGACCGACAACGAGGTGTATTTGCGCACCGCCGTCAGTGTGGACCCGCAAGGTTGGGCGCAGTTCGGCCACGTCAAGATGCGCGACTACCGCTGGGGCATTTTTCTGAACCACGGCGAGGCCGATCGCAATATCCATTTCGGCGACCACAAAGGCGAGAAAGCCTGGCAGGACGTGCCCGGTGAACACCGCGCCAATTTACGCCGCATCATCGTCACCCAAGGCGATACCGAGCCGGCTTCTGTTGAGCAGCAACGCCACCTAGGCAAGACCGCGCCCAGCATGTACGACTTGCGCAACCTGTTCCAAATCAACGTGGAAGAAGGCCGCCACCTGTGGGCCATGGTGTATTTGCTGCACAAACATTTCGGTCGCGATGGCCGCGAAGAAGCCGAGGCACTGCTTGAGCGGCGCAGCGGTCAGGAAGACAACCCGCGCATTTTGCAAGCTTTCAATGAAGAGACGCCCGACTGGTTGAGCTTCTTTATGTTCACCTACTTCACCGACCGGGACGGTAAGTTCCAGTTGTGTGCACTGGCTGAAAGCAGTTTCGATCCGCTGGCACGCACCACCAAGTTCATGCTGACCGAAGAGGCGCACCACATGTTTGTCGGCGAGTCTGGCATCAGCCGCATTATTCAGCGCACTTGCGCCAAGATGAACGAACTCAAATCTGATGACGTGGGACTACTGCGCGCGGCAGGCGTGATCGACTTGCCCACGTTGCAGCGTTATTTGAATTTTCACTTCAGCGTCACCATCGATTTGTTCGGCGCCGACGAATCGAGCAACGCGGCGACGTTTTATTCCACCGGCATCAAAGGCCGCTATGAAGAAACCAAGCGCGATGACGACCATGTGTTGCGCGGTCAGACCTACAAGGTGCTGAACGTGGTGAATGGCCAGTTGCAGGAAAAAGAAGTGCCCATGCTCAACGCACTCAACGAAGTGCTGCGCGACGATTTCATCAAAGACTCGGTCGGCGGCGTAGCGCGCTGGAACCGCGTCATCGAGAAAGCCGGTTTGCCGCACCGCCTGAGCGTGCCGCACAAAGCGTTTCACCGCAACATCGGCGCCTTATCCGGCGCCAAGGTGTCGCCGGATGGGCGCGTGCTGTCAGAGCAGGAGTGGGGCGCCAAGGTCGGCGAATGGTTGCCCACCGCAGAGGACCGTGCCTTTGTGCAAAGCCTGATGGGCCGCGTGGTCGAGCCCGGCAAATTTGCCAACTGGATCGCCCCGCCAGCCATCGGTATCAACCGCCAACCGGTGGATTTTGAGTATGTTCGATTTAACTGATTTACGGTGTTTTTGCTGAAACCGTGGGGCGGCAGTGGATTGCTGTTGATTGGTGTGCGAGGGTTTACTTAAGTGCTGGACCCGCGTGGCGGTAGCGGCAGGCGGGGTTCCTCACACGAGGGC
>CAMCJY010000206.1 GCA_945875225.1 Comamonas sp. lk
ACCAAGTCGTTGAGTTCCATGACCGTCATGCTGTCCAGCGCGGTCAAAAATGCGTCTTTATCGAATGCCATTTTCTGTTTCCTAATGTACTAGTGCTTGGCCTCAGCGCTTTGCGCAAACGGCGGCACAGGGATGAATTACCTATGAATGCGACAACTGCTTACGCCACCGCAAGCTCTGCTTCGGCAGGTGCTGTCGCACCGCCGCCACGCTGCTCTGCCAATGCGGCCAAAACTCGCGCGGTGCGCGAAATGGGCGACTGCATCAAGCCCAGCAACTGCGCGAGCAAAACTTCTTTCGAAGGGATGCTGGCCAATTGCTTAACGCCGTTCACGTCCAAAGCCTTTCCACCGAACGCACCGCCGCGAATCACCAACTTGTCATTGGTTTTCGCGAAATCGGACACCACTTTCGCGGCAGCCACGGCGTCGACAGAAAAGCTATAGATCAAAGGACCGGTCATCTGGTCGGACACCACCTCAAAGCCACTACCGGCAACAGCACGGCGCGCCAAGGTGTTTTTCAACACGCTTAACGTCACTCCGCTGTCGCGCGCCGTAGTGCGCAACTTGGTCATGTCAGCGACCGTGATGCCACGGTACTCCGCGATCACGAGCGTTTGAGCTTTAGCGGCGAGGCTGGTCACTTCTGAAATGACCGCTTCTTTCTCACTGCGATTCAAACTCAAGGTCTACTCCTTTACATGCGCTTTGCGGCTTACACCGCTTGCGCTCCAAAATGCAGCGATCAACTGTGGAAGGATGTACATCCGTCTGCAGCGGGATCGCCATCTGCGTTGGTTTTCACTGATTAAGCACAGCCGAACTGCACACCAACGGTCTTGGATGGCCCCCCTCAGCCATTTCAGCTTCGGAGACCCACCACATCGGGCACTTCTTAAGAAGCGCCCAAATTCAATTACTTCGCAATCAAGCTGTCAAAGACTGCACATCCACGCGCACGCCCACACCCATGGTGGAGGACAAAGCCATCTTGCGCAGGTATACGCCTTTGCTGGTAGCGGGCTTAGATTTATTTAAAGCCTCTACGAGGGCGATCAGGTTGCCCTGTAAATGCGCGGAGTCAAAGGAACGGCGGCCAATGGTGGAATGCACGATACCGGCTTTGTCCACACGGAACTGCACCTGGCCGGCTTTGGCATTGCGCACAGCAGTAGCCACATCCGGCGTCACAGTGCCGACCTTGGGGTTAGGCATCAGGCCACGCGGACCCAGAATCTGACCCAGCGTACCGACCACGCGCATCGCGTCAGGCGCAGCAATCACTATGTCAAAAGGCATGTCGCCAGCCTTGACCATAGCGGCCAGGTCGTCCATGCCAACAATGTCGGCCCCTGCGGCTTTGGCTTCTTCGGCCTTAGCGCCTTGGGCGAACACCGCCACGCGGGTGGTTTTGCCGGTTCCGTTGGGTAGCACGACAGCGCCACGAACTACTTGGTCGGACTTCTTCGCATCCACACCGAGTTGCACTGCGACGTCGATCGACTCGTCAAATTTGGCCTTTGCAAATTCCTTCACCAAAGCCAGTGCATCGGTAAGCGGGTACAGCTTGGTGGCAACAATTTTTCCCTGCTGGGCTTTTTGATTTTTAGTTAGTTTAGACATTTACACGCCCTCCACATTCACACCCATCGAGCGGGCAGAGCCGGCGATGGTACGGACCGCTGCATCCAAATCGGCTGCAGTCATGTCTTTCATTTTGGTTTTGGCGATCTCTTCAAGCTGGGCACGCGTGATCTTGCCGACCTTGTCGCTGTGCGGACGGGCTGAGCCCTTGTCCAGTTTGATAGCTTTCTTGATCAAGACCGTCGCGGGCGGCGTCTTGATGATAAAAGTAAAACTCTTGTCCGCAAATGCGGTAATGACCACCGGTAGCGGCAGTCCGGGCTCGACACCTTGGGTCTGGGCATTAAAAGCCTTGCAGAACTCCATGATATTGAGGCCGCGCTGACCCAGCGCCGGGCCAATGGGGGGGGACGGGTTGGCTTTTCCAGCTGGTACTTGCAGCTTGATAAAGCCGACGATTTTTTTCGCCATGATTGCTCCTTACGGGTAATGACGCCTTGGTGCTGAACCACTCAGCCCGCGGCTCCCCGGGGTATCGACTCCTACCACCACCCGCATTGCGTCGGAAAACGCGGGCTGTCTGCGGGCAAACGCCCGCGGAAAAAATCAGGCCTTCTCGATTTGCGAGAACTCCAACTCCACCGGTGTAGAACGCCCAAAAATCGTGACCGAAACACGCACTTTGCTCTTGTCGTAATTGACATCCTCGACCGAGCCATTGAAATCCGTAAACGGACCGTCTTTGATACGCACAAACTCGCCCACCATAAATTCAACTTTGTGGCGCGGCTTCTCGGTGCCTTGCTGCATCTGATTCACGATTTTAGAAACCTCCGCCTCCGAAATCGGAGCCGGACGATTCTTCGAACCACCGACAAATCCGGTGACCTTATTGGTGTGCTTCACCAAATGCCAGGTGTCATCATCCATCACCATTTCAACCAGCACATAACCAGGAAAAAACTTACGTTCGGTAGTTTTTTTCTGGCCGTTTTTGACTTCCACCACCTCTTCCATAGGTACCAAAATGCGCCCGAATTTATCCTGCATACCCGAACGGTTAATGCGCTCCAGAATGTTGCGCTCAACAGCTTTTTCCATACCAGAGTAGGCGTGCACCACATACCAACGCAAATCCGGGTTGCTGTTGGTCGATACAGGCATGGCCGACTCGACCAGCGGGGCTTGAACTTCTTCAGTCATTATTTTTTCCAACCCAGAATTAAGTCATAAAAAACCCATTCCAGCGTCTTATCCGTTAGCCAGAGGAACATGGCCATGATCAGCACAAAGCCGAACACCACCGCCGTCATCTGCGTCGCTTCTTTGCGCGTCGGCCAGACTACTTTTTTTACTTCGCGCCAGGCATCACGGCCAAACGCTATCAATTGCTTGCCCGGCTCGGAAACCAGAAAACTCACTACCGCCAGAGCCAACAAGACCAAGAAGGCCGCCCATTGCACCAAGGCGCCTTGCTTGGCTAGCAGGAAATATCCGGCCAGCGCCGCCACCACCAACAGCGCGGACGCGACCAACTTGGCCTTATCCCCTGCGGTGCTAACGGTTTGTACTTGTGTTGTGGCCATGATCTCTTCGTATTTCAGTGCAACTATCTACTTAACTTCAGCGCCCTTAAGACGCTTAAGCCCGCTACACCGTAGCGGGCCTGTTTACCACCAGAGCTTCAGGTGGCAGGGGCAGTAGGAATCGAACCTACAACCTTCGGTTTTGGAGACCGACGCTCTGCCAATTGAGCTATACCCCTTCGCAATTACGCAATGATTTTGGCAACCACACCGGCGCCGACCGTGCGACCACCTTCGCGAATGGCAAAGCGCAAGCCCTCTTCCATCGCAATGGGGTTGATCAGCTTGACCGTGATCGAGACGTTGTCGCCAGGCATCACCATCTCTTTGCCTTCTGGCAACTCGATGGCACCGGTCACATCCGTCGTGCGGAAGTAAAACTGGGGACGGTAGTTGTTAAAGAATGGCGTGTGACGGCCACCTTCGTCTTTGGACAAGACATAGATCTCGCCGGTAAAGTGGGTGTGCGGTTTGATCGATCCGGGCTTGCACAGCACCTGGCCGCGCTGCACGTCTTCGCGCTTGGTGCCGCGCAGCAAGATGCCCACGTTGTCTCCCGCCTGGCCCTGGTCCAGCAGCTTCCTGAACATCTCCACACCGGTGCAGGTGGTCTTTTGGGTGTCAGCAATACCGACGATCTCGATCTCTTCGCCCACCTTGACGATGCCGCGCTCTATGCGTCCGGTTACCACGGTGCCCCGGCCAGAGATGGAGAACACGTCCTCCACAGGCATGAGGAAGGCGCCGTCCACTGCGCGCTCGGGCAGGGGAATGTAAGTATCCAAGGCCTCCGCCAGTTTCATGATCGCGGCCTCGCCCAGCTCGCCTTTGTCGCCTTCTAGGGCCAGCTTGGCGCTGCCGTGGATGATGGGGGTGGCGTCTCCCGGGAAGTCGTATTTGTCCAGCAACTCGCGCACTTCCATCTCGACCAGCTCCAGCAGCTCGGCATCGTCCACCATGTCGCACTTGTTCAAAAACACGATGATGTAAGGAACACCCACCTGACGCGCCAGCAAGATGTGCTCGCGGGTTTGGGGCATAGGGCCGTCAGCTGCAGAGCAGACCAAAATAGCGCCATCCATTTGGGCCGCGCCAGTGATCATGTTCTTTACATAGTCAGCGTGTCCAGGGCAGTCCACGTGGGCGTAGTGGCGATTAGCCGTTTCGTACTCGACGTGGGCGGTGTTGATCGTGATGCCGCGCGCTTTTTCTTCCGGCGCAGCGTCAATTTGGTCATAGGCCTTGGCTTCACCGCCAAATTTA
>CAMCJY010000207.1 GCA_945875225.1 Comamonas sp. lk
AGCCTTTGTGCACGCGGTAGCTGATGGCGCGGTCGTTGTACAAGGAGGCAAACACTTCGCGGATTTTGTACAAAATATCTTCAATACCCGTGACGTTGAGAAAGGTTTCCTGCTGACCGGCAAAGGAGGCGTCGGGTAAATCCTCTGCAGTGGCAGACGAACGTACCGCGAACGAAGCATTTGCCGCGCCCGACTGCAATTGCGCAAAAGCTTGACGGATCTGTTTTTCCAGTTCGAAGGGAAATGGTTGGCCCTCCACCATCGCGCGGATTTCGGCGCCTGCCAGCGCCAGCGCGCGTACGTCCTCCACATCCAAAGCCTGGAGTCGCTGGCTGATGCGTCCAGCCAAGTCC
Source organism: Comamonas sp. lk (assembly GCA_945875225.1). Taxonomy (GTDB): domain Bacteria; phylum Pseudomonadota; class Gammaproteobacteria; order Burkholderiales; family Burkholderiaceae_C; genus Allorhodoferax. The sequence goes on from CAMCJY010000207.1 coordinate 354, forward strand.
TGGTGCTTTAAAAACTCGCGAAAGGCGAACGCGGTAGTGGCAAAGCCACCAGGAACTTTTACCCCACCTGGCAATTGAGAAATCATTTCCCCCAAGCTGGCGTTTTTGCCACCCACGGCCTCCACGTCGCTCATGCGCAAATGCTCGAACGCAACGACCCAAGCGGTGTCGCTAAATAGTACTGACATAGGAACTCCAAAGTTAAAAACTGGTCAAACCTTCAGGGCGCTTTCGCGGTCGGTTTGGCGCAAGAAGCAAGCGGGCAGTGTCTCGTTGTTTTTCTAGTTCTGGAGACGGTGCACGGGCCTGTTCTTGCGGCGTGGCCTGATTGTAGGGTTGGGAGGACGGGCTGCGCGGCAGCGCCGGTGGCCTGCACATGCGGGACAATGGGCTGCGTTGGCGCCCCGCATTCGGTGGGCCCGACCAAACTAAAGTCATGCCCTATGCCCCACCGCAGTGTTTTTTTTGTCTCCGACGGTACCGGAATTACCGCAGAAACCTTTGGCAAAGCCATACTTGCCCAATTCGAGGTGCGCACACGCTGTGTGCGCCTGCCCTTTATTGATACCGTGGACAAGGCCCACCAGGCGGTGCGCCAAATCAACCATGCCGGTATGCAAGACGGCCAAACACCCATCGTCTTTAGCACCCTGGTCAATATGGAGGTGCTCAAAGTCATCCAAGATAATTGCCAAGGCATGTTGCTGGACATGTTTGGCACTTTTGTCCATCCCTTGGAACAAGAGCTGCAACTCACCTCCAACCACCGCATCGGGCGCTTTAGCGATGCCAGCAAAAGCCAAGAGTACCAGGCGCGAATCGAGGCCATCAATTTTTCTCTGGCCCATGACGACGGTCAGAGCAATCGTGATCTGGAACAGTCGGACGTGATCCTGGTGGGCGTCAGTCGCAGTGGAAAAACGCCGACATCGCTCTATCTGGCCATGCAATACGCTATGAAAGCCTCCAACTATCCATTGATACCCGAGGACTTTGAGCGCCGCCAGTTACCAGTTGCTTTGGTGCCGCATAAGCGCAAAATTTTTGGCCTGAGCATCCATCCGGAGCGTTTGAGCGAAATCCGCAACGAGCGGCGCCCCAATTCCAAATATGCGTCCCTGGAAAACTGCCGTATGGAAGTGCAAGAAGCAGAAAGCATGATGCGCCGCGCCGGCATACGCTGGCTGTCCACAACGACCAAGTCGATCGAGGAAATTGCCACCACGATTCTTCAGGAATTGCAGCCGGAACGGCTAAGCTATTAATTTTTTGCTACGCCAAGCCGAAGCGCTCGCCCCCCTAGCCCCAGGCGGGGTAGATTAAACAAGGCGCTGACTTAAAGCCCGATGGCGGAGATGCCGACACGGGCCACTTGCGCATCTTCGCTGGATTTAACGCCGCTCACGCCCACCGCACCAAGGCACTGTCCGTCTTTCATGATGGGCACACCACCTTCGAGCATGCCTTCCAAACCCGGAGCGCTGAGGAAGGACATGCGTCCAGCGTTGATCATTTCCTCGTAAATCTTGCTTTCCCGCAGGCCCAGCGCCGATGTGCGGGCTTTAGCTGGGGCAATATGCGCAGAAATCGGAGCCGCGCCGTCCAGGCGCTGGAGCCACAGTAAATTACCTCCGTCGTCCACGATGGCGATGGACACGGCCCAGCCGTGCTTGAGGGCTTCTGCCTCAGCGGCAGCGGCTATGGTTTTCAAATCTGCGAGTTCAAGCGTGGCTTTGGTCTTCATATATACATCCCATAAAATGGTCAGGCAAGGCAAAAACGTCAGCATAACCGCTGCGGCGACCCTGTTTGACCCACCTAAAAAGAGGGCAACCCTGCCAAATATCGGGCTAATGCTCCGGCCCGATTCGGCGTAAGGCCTTGTAAAGGCCTAAAATTGATGACCTTCAACAGTAATCTTCTGGAGATGCACTATGAACGAACAATCTACCTATTTGGAACAAGGTCTGGGCTACGGCGTCAGTCGGGAGCAGCGCAACAAAGTTTTGCGTAACACCTACTGGCTGCTAGCCCTGAGTATGGTACCCACCGTGGTGGGCGCCTGGGCCGGTGTAGCGTTTGGACTGGGCCAGCTGTTTAGCGGCGCCCTGGGCATAGTGCTCTTCCTGGCCATGGCCTTTGGCTTTATTTACGCGATTCAAAAGACGAAAAACTCGGCTGCCGGAGTCCCCGTGTTACTGGCCTTCACCTTTTTCATGGGCCTGATGATGTCCCGCCTCATCGAATCCGTGCTGGGATTTAAGAACGGCCCGGACCTGATCATGACCGCTTTCGGTGGCACGGCAGGCGTGTTCTTTGTGATGGCCTCGCTGGCCACCGTTATTAAACGCGACCTGTCGGGCATGAACCAATGGCTGTTTGTCGGTGTCATCGTCTTGCTAGTGGGCGGCGTGATCAATATGTTTGTCGGCTCCACCGTCGGCATGATGGTCTTGTCCATGGCGGCCATTGGCATATTCAGCGCCTATATGCTGTACGACATCAAACAAATCATCGATGGCGGTGAAACCAACTACATCAGCGCCACCTTGGCGCTTTACCTGAACATCATCAATGTGTTCCAGAGTCTGCTAGCGCTGCTGGGCATTTTCGGCGGTGAGCGCGACTGATCGCAAACCGAAACCGCAGGGCCTTCTACGGGGCACTGCTTCTGTGAAACATAGGCCCGTCAGGGCCTATGTTCATTGTGGGGCTTGGCCTGCGGCCTATACTGAAAGGCAGCAAGCAAGACAGGAATGTATGGGCATGGTGCGGCGCAATTGGATTCGGTTTTGGAGCCTATGTTTGGCCCTGACGGCGCAGTGTTCCTGGGCTGCTGAGGTCCAGGTCGCTGTAGCTGCCAATTTTTCAAGCACCATGCAGGTCATCGCCCTGGCTTTCGAACAAGAAAGCGGGCACCAGGTACGCATCATTACCGGTGCAACCGGTAAGTTTTACGCCCAAATTAAACATGGCGCCCCCTTCCAGGTGTTACTGGCTGCCGACACGCAAACCCCGCTGCTTTTGGAGCAAGAAGGCTTGGCCGTTGCCGGTAGCCGTTTTACCTATGCCCTGGGACGTTTGGTCTTGTGGAGTAGGCAGCCGGACCTAGTGGACGCGCAAGGCGAGGTTCTACGCAGTACCCGTTTCAAGCGATTGGCTATCGCTGATCCCCGCCTGGCGCCCTACGGTGCTGCGGCAATGCAAACGCTGGAGCAGTTGGGCGTGCTGGCCCAGGTGAAAGACCGCCTGGTTCAGGGCGAAAGCGTGACGCAGACCTACCAATTCGTAGCTAGCGCTAACGCGGAACTAGGCTTCATCGCCAGTTCCCAGCTCTTTGTCGATGGAAAACGTATCGCTGGCTCCTCCTGGCTGGTGCCCGAATCCCTACACAGCCCTTTGCGGCAGGACGCCGTTTTGCTGAAGTCGGGGCAAGCCAATCCTGCTGCACTGTCCTTCATGCTTTTCTTGCGATCGCCACGCGCACGCATGTTGATGCGCGACAACGGTTACTCCAATCCATCCGCCAAGCATGATTTCCCCTGAAGATTGGAACGCCATTGGCCTGACTTTGCGGCTGGCAGGCATCAGCACCTTGGTCTTGCTGCTACTGGCCAGCCCGCTGGCCTGGTGGCTGGCGCGTAGCCAATCAGCCTGGCGCGCGCCAGTGGCCGCGCTGACATCACTGCCGCTGGTGCTACCTCCTACGGTGCTGGGCTTTTACCTGCTGGTGACGCTGGGGCCGGACGGCCCCTTGGGGCGGCTGACGCTTCTAATGGGCCTGGGCACCCTGCCCTTTAGCTTTGCCGGATTGGTAATCGGTTCGGTTGTGTACTCCCTGCCTTTTGCGGTGCAACCCCTGCTGCATGCCTTCCAAAACATGGGCAACCGTCCAATGGAGCTGGCCGCCACCTTGCGCGCCTCGCCGCTCGATGCATTTTTCAGCGTTGCCCTGCCGCTGGCTTGGCCTGGCTTTGTAAGCGCCGCCGTTCTCAGCTTCGCGCACACCATTGGGGAATTCGGCATGGTATTGATGATGGGCGGCAACATCCCCGGCCAAACCAGAGTG
>CAMCJY010000208.1 GCA_945875225.1 Comamonas sp. lk
AGCAAAAATTTGCGTCCCACCGAAGCCATCGCATCAAACACATGGACAGGGATACCCGCCTGCGACAAGACCTGCGCCGCCATCAAGCCCGCCGGCCCGCCGCCAATGATGGCGACCTCCCATTCCGCTACCGCGACGGGGGCACTGGCCAGGCCGTTCATGGCACATCCACAGATAACACCGGCTCTATCAATTGCCCGGTAGCGCTTAAAAATGCAGCGCGTAAGGTCTGGCCGGGATAGGCTAACTGCACTGCCGCGCGGTAGGTCGCCAACTGGGCACACAAGGCCGAATCCCGCTGCGGTTGCGCGGCGCTTTTATAGTCCAGCACCCACCAATGGCCTGTGTCCTTGCGTTGTACCAAGCGGTCCATGCGCAGCTTACGGCCTCGGTAATAAATGCTGATTTCGTTGCCTTCCCAAAGCAAACATTCGGCATCCCAGGCCCAGGCACCCTCGCCTTGCACAATCGCTTGGGCAGTTTGGGCTGCGCGCGCCATCTGTGCTTCATCCAGCACAAACTGGTGTTGCGCCAGACGCCAAGCGTGCATGCCCCACAGCCCGCCTTCGCTGCCCTTACCTGGCGCGTAGTGTTCTAGCAAGCAGTGCATAGCTTGGCCGATGCGCGCTTCCATGTCTTCGCCCGCATCAGCAGGAGCCAGTGCGGGAACAAGATCACTTGCTAGGCGCAATGTGTCTGGCAGCACAGGCAAATCCAGCACCTGGCCATCGGCCCACTCGCCTTGTGGGACCGGGCCGGCAGCTAGCGTTTCTGGCACGGGCTGGGCGTCCAGCGCATGGGCTTGCAATTGCTTCCACCAACTTTTGGCATGGTCGCGGTGCGGCTGCATCGAAGAAAACACCAAGGCTTGTTTGGCCCGTGTCAGTGCCACGTACAAAGCATTGTGTTCTTCGCGCTCGCGCGCAGCCATTTCCTCTTCCAACAAGCCCTCGCAACACGGCGGTGGCACGGACTCACTGGCCAAAAACACAAAGCGGCGCGGAAAATCATCCTGCCCCGGCCACTGCACCAAAACACCCATGCTCGCCGATGTGGGACTCTCGCTGTCGCAGTCCAGCATCAGCACCCAGGGCGCCTCCAGTCCTTTGGCACCATGCACCGTGAGCAGTTGCACCGCATCGAGCGCAGCCACCTGGGGCACGGTATAGCCACCGGCGCGCAGGGCGCGCACAAAACCATAGGCCGTCAAAAACCGTCCTCCGTCCACGGCCAGCGCAGCGCCCAATAGTGCATGCAAATGCGCCTGTACGCTGGCGGCCTGGGCCGGGGGCACGGTGGCGGTGTAGGCGGTCAGCACATCGGCATCGCGGTAAATAGCACTTAAGGCATCATGTGGGGGCAGTTGCAGCAACAGGCTTTGCCAGCGGCGCAGTTTTTCCACGACCGGCGTAAAAATCTTCGCCAGAGCGGGGGGCAGCGGGGTATCACTGAACAAAGCAGGCAGCCAGCCGCCTGTGCTTTGCGCACCGCTGGACTGCAGATGCTGCACCCATTGCACGAGCAGCGCATCGTCCAGTCCAAAAATCGGCGACTTCAAAGCCTGGGCCAAGGACACATCGTGGCGCGGCGACACCAGCGCATCGACTAGAGCCAGCAAGTCCTGCACCACCGGTATTTCATGCAGTTCTGTTTTTTCCGCAAATTGCGCGGGTATGCGCAAGGCGTCCAGTTCTTGCTTGAGCAAGGCCAGGCGCTCGCGTTTGCGCGCCAGCACCATGACATCAGCGGCTTTCATGGGGCCCATGCCTGCCGCGCCAGCACCCCGTAGCGCATGGGCGAGCCAGCGCGCAGCTTGGCGCGCTTCGAGCACCTTGCGCTTGTCCTGCGGGCTATGGCGCGCCATGGTGAGGGAGTCGCGCCATAGGCTGTCCTCTTGCTCCTCGGGCGCTGCATCTGGGGGTGGAGTGTCTTTCAACACCTGGGGCAATTTGAGCAGGCAGCCAGTCGATTCTGAAGCGCTGGTGTGCGCCCGAAAACCTTCAAAACCGCCGTCCGCGGCCAGTGGCGTAAACACGGTATTGACGAGTTGCACCACGCCTTGCGCATTGCGGCGCGTATGGTCGCAGCTCAGGCTAGCGCCACCCAATTGCTCGGTAATAAAACGCTTGGCGTCCTGAAACACCTGGGGCTCAGCACGCCGAAAGCGGTAAATGCTTTGCTTGGGGTCGCCGACAATAAAAATCGAGGGCGCGCGCGCAGCCCCGGCATAACTGCCGATCCATGCTTCCAGCGTTTTCCATTGCAAGGGGTTGGTGTCCTGAAATTCATCAACCAAGAGGTGGCGAACCTGCGCATCCAGGCGCTCGCCAATCCAGGCGCCGCTGCGCGTGTCGGACAACAAGCGTTGCGCCGTCAATTCCAGGTCATTCATATCCAGCCAAGAGCGCTCACGCTTCAAGTCCGCATAGTCGTTCAGCAGGCCGCGCGTCAGGCGGGCCATGCGCTGCTGGTGCAGCCAGGCGCGATGCTGTAATTGCGCACGGCGGATATCGCGCAAGAATTCTTGCGCTGCGTGTATATCGGCCAGACCGCTTAGCTTGTCGCCAAATGAACGTGGGCCGCCTGCTTTGGTCAGCAGCGAATCAAATATTTGATCGGTGTCAGACGTCTGCAAAGCCTGCTGCAATTGCACCCCCCTGGCCGCAAAGGTTTTCTGGCTGGCTGCGCCTAGGGCACGTGCGGCTGCGCCCAACAAAGTCTTTGCGATCTCGCCCGCCAATACCTCCAAGGGCTCTTGGTACTGTGCCATCCATGCAAAACGTTGGGCGAGCGTTTGTACCGACGCATCGACAACGCCCTGCGCATCGGCCAGGGTAAATTCCACGCGCTTGGCCAGCGCGGCCTCTAAGGCCTTGAGCGTCTGGTGGCGCCCATAGACGGCGACCGCATCTTCATAGTCCTGACGCGCCTTGGCGTCTTGCGCTACGCGCCGGTGAAACCGCCGCCATAGCTGGGCCACTGCGCGGCTGTCGTCTTCCAGCAATTCATAGTGCGCCGGCAAGCCCCAGCGCATCAGTTCGCCCACCGGCGCGTTGCGCACCAGGGTGGCAAACCAGCCGTGAAAAGTGCGCACTTGCACCGGCCTATCGGCCTTCATGAGCGATTGGTGCAGGCCACGCAAACGTGCAAGTTGCTCGGGGCTGCTATCGGGGCCCAGGCCCCGTTCGCGCAGGGCTTGACGCAATTGGGCATCACTGGCTTGGCTGAATTCTTCAAGCCATGCATGCAGGCGTTGGCGCACTTCCCCAGCGGCTTTTTTGGTAAAGGTAATGGCCAGCAATTCATGCGGCTGCGCACCCTCGAGCAAGGCGCGCAGCATGCGCGAGACCAACATCCAAGTCTTGCCGGCACCGGCGCAAGCTTCAACCACCACGCTGCGCCGGGGGTCGCAGGCGATGCTGTAAAAGGCCGCTTGGGACACGCGGCGCCCATCATGGGCGTAGGCCGCAGCATTTGCATCCAAGCCATCGGCCTGCGCGGCCATACCGCCGTTTGCAGTCGTCATGCCACCGCCCAAAAGTCTTTGCGACACAGCCCGCGCACTTTGCAGAAATCGCAGGTACTGCCTTCGCCCAAGGCGGGCAAAACAGCCCCGCCGGCAATGCGCTCCATATCGTCATGGATGCCCTGCACTAAAGCATCCCGCGCATGAAGCAAGTGGGCTTGCTCTATGGTTTTGCAGCCCTCGCGTTCGTGAAAACTCAGGTAGGCGCCCGCATCATCGTCCTTGGCATGCAAGGCCGCATAAAAAGCCATTTGCGTGTCCTCCAAGGGCTGCTTCACCCTTTTGCGCGTGGCCTCGGGCGATTCGGTTTTGTAGTCCAGTATCAGGCTGGCACCCTGGGCACTGCGGTCGATGCGGTCGATCCGGCCCACCAAGTTGACGCGGCCCAGTGGACGCTCGAGTGGGGCCTCGGCCTGGTCAAACACCATACCCCCAGCCGCATGCTGTTTGCGCCACGCCAAATAACCCTCGCCCATGGTGCGCCAGGCCGCCGCAAAGGGTAAAAACTCGTCCGCGTCCAGGCCCAGCGCTTGGGTGGCTGCATTACCGGCAGCTTCCAGCAGCGCGCGCTGGCGGTCGGCATCGGCCTGGGGCGCGGACTGCATGGCCCGCTCAAAATGCTCCAGAACCCGGTGCAGCCATTGCCCGAAGTCGCGCTTGTCCACTTCGCTTTCCAATTCTTCGCTGCCATAGAGACCTAATTGGCGTTGCGCAAAAAAACGGTAAGGGCAATTGCGCAAGTCTTCGTCGGCGCTCTGGCTGAGTTTGGCAGGCAGCAAGCCCGGCGCGCTGGGCTGCGGCGCCAGCAGGGGTCGGGCCGCAAGTGGCCGCAGGGTGCGCTGGTCGGCGCCCGCTGGCAGCGGTCCGT
>CAMCJY010000209.1 GCA_945875225.1 Comamonas sp. lk
ATGAGCGCCATCAGGACATACACCAGTACGCCGGCCACCTGGGGCACCAGCACTTTGCCAAAGGTATCGACCACGCCGATCAGCAAGGACGCCAACAAGGCCCCGCGTATCGAGCCAATACCGCCGATGACCACCACCACAAAACAAATAATCAGCACCAGGCTGCCCATTCCCGGATAGACCGAGGACACCGGCGCGGCCACCATGCCGGCCAACACCGCAATCGCCACCCCGGCGGCGAACACCACGCGGTACAGAAACTTGATGTCAATGCCCAGGGACTGCACCATTTCGCGGTTGGTGCTGCCCGCGCGGATCATCATGCCCAAGCGAGTTTTGGCAAAAACAAAATACATACCCAACGCCAGCAAGAGGCACACGCCCGAGATAAACAGACGATAGACCGGGTACACCATCATGTCGCCCAGGGGGATGCTGCCGGACAAAAAATCCGGCGCTTGCACGCCATGCACATCGTCACCGACCAGCAGGCTGCGCAACTCCTCGAAAACCAAAATCAGGCCATAAGTCATCAGCACTTGTTGCAAATGCTCGCGGGTGTAGAGAAAGCTGTAAAACGCCCACTCCAGCAAATAGCCTAGCGCTACTGCCACCACCAAACCAAATAGCAAGGTGGTGAAAAACCCCCCGCCCACGGTGGCCGCCACCAATGGCGCCAAGGCAAAAGCCATATAAGCGCCAATCATGTAAAAACTGCCATGGGCCAGGTTGATAACGCCCATGATGCCGAAGATGAGTGTCAGACCCGAGGCCACCAAAAACAGCAGCAAGCCATATTGCAGCGCATTGAGGCACTGGATCAGAAAAGTGGTGAGGTCCATATCAATACAGAGCTGGCCCCACCGCTTTGAGCGGCAGGGCACAAGCCCTTGGCGTCATACCCTGAAAAATTACATCTTGCAGGCGCGCCCCGGGTCAGCCAGTTTGGCGCTGGCCATACCCACTACTTTGTTTTCTTTTTCCTTGGCGCTGGTTTGGCGCAGGTAAAAGTCTTGCACGGGATTGTGCGAAGCAGAGATAGTGAAGGGGCCGCGCGGGCTGTCGATCGTGGCTTTGCGTAAAGCGGCAGAAATGTCGGTGGCCTTGGTAGCGTCGCCTTTGGTGGCGTTCAGGCCAATGGCCAGCATTTGCGCTGCGTCATAGCCTTGCACCGCGTACACATCGGGCTGCATTCTGTAAGTCTTGGCGTAGTTCAGGCGAAACGCATTGTCACGCTTGGTGTTGAGGCTGTCGGCGTAATGCAAGGCCGTGAACAAGCCATCGGCAGAGGCCGCTTGCGCATCCAAAACACCTTCGGTCAGAAAGCCCGATCCGTACAAAGGAATCGTGCCTTTGAGGCCCGCAGCCGCATAGTCCTTCACGAATTTGACCGCGCCACCGCCGGCAAAGAAGGTAAACACTGCGTCCGGCTTGGTTGCTGCGATTTCGGTCAGCAAGCCTTGAAATTCCACGTTGGGGAAGGGCAGGCTCAACTCTTTCACCACGGTGCCGCCGCCTTTTTCAAAGCTTTCTTTAAAGCCTTTGACCGACTCATCACCCGCGGCGTATTTCCAGGTGATGGTGACCACTTTTTTGATCCCTTTTTTCGCCATCACTTCGCCCATGGCGTAGCCCGGTTGCCAATTGGAGAACGAGCTGCGGAAAATATTGGGGGCGCACATGGCGCCGGTCACCGCGTCGGCACCGGCGTTAGGCACGATCAGCAAGGTGCCACTTTCCTTGGCCGCCTTGGCCATGGCCATGGCCACGCCAGAGTGGACGGTGCCAACGATGACATCGACCTGGTCGCGCTTGATCAGTTTATTGACGTTGTCGGTGGCTTTGGAAGGCTCGGACTCATCGTCCACTTTGAAGTACTCCACCTCGCGACCGGCTATTTTTCCACCCAGCTCGGTGACATGCTGACGAAATCCGTTTTCGATCGCCGTGCCCAAAGAGGCAAAGGTGCCGGTGTACGGCAGCATAAAACCCACCTTGAGTTTGCCTGTGGTTTGCGCGCTAGCCAAGCTGGCGCTCAAAGCAGTCACGGCCAAAGTGGCGCCCGTCCAGCGGACCAGGGAATTGAAGTTGCCAAGCATGCGATGTCTCCTTATAGGTGTTGCAAAAACTTAAATACTGCCGCGATCAGTCGCTCTGCTTGGTCGCGCTGCGGCACATGCCCGCATGCGTCGAATGTTAAGAGCTCAGTTCTCGGATGGTGCCTGGCCAGCGTCTGAACGTGGACCAGCGTGCCGTATTCATCATCCAATCCCTGCACCGCCAAAACCGGGCAGCCTAGAGTCGCGATTGTGTCAGTAATTGACCAGCGGACGAAATCGGGCGCCAGCCAGGCTTGGCTCCAGTGCCTTAAAACTGATTCTGCGTCAAAGTGATAAGGCCCAAGCCGCGCCAACAAGGCAATGCGTACCGCGTCGGCTTGTAATGCCGTAATGGCGGCAAGGGTTTGGGTCTCCACAAACAAATGCGGTGCCAACACCACCGCCGCCGCCACCTGCTGCGGATAGCGGGCGGCATACAAAAGCGCAATAGACGCGCCATCGCTATGGCCCATTAAAACCGTTGGCTCGTCTAACTTTAATGCTTTGAGCAAGGCCGGCAGTACTTCATAGGCCTGCTGATGCATAAAGTCGACCCGCCATGGCTTTGGATGGCCCAAGTCTTGCGATTGCCCGTAGCCAGGGCGCGAATAGACCAAACCCCTGCAACCAAGGCGCTGACAAAGAAGCGCAGGAAAGCCCTTCCACAGCGCCAATGACCCTAAGCCTTCATGCAAAAACACCACAACCGGGCCGGGCGCATCCCTAGCGCCCAGCCATTGGTACTCGATGCGGGCCTGGCCGTCGGCATATGCAATGGCTTGCCATTGCACTGGTTCGCTCATGCCTGCCCCGCCGACAAAGCCCGCAACTTGAAGCGCTGAATCTTGCCTGTGGCCGTCTTGGGCAACTCGGCCACAAACTCGATCATGCGCGGGTATTTGAAAGGCGCCAGCCGGTCTTTGACAAAGGCTTTGATTTCCTCGGCGCTCACCTCCTGCCCTGCTTTTCGGACCACATAGGCTTTGGTTTTGGTCAGCCCATCCGCGTCAGGCACGCCGATGACGGCGGCCTCGAGCACTGCCGGGTGCTCTATCAGCGTGGACTCGACTTCAAACGGCGACACATATACGCCGCTGACCTTGAGCATGTCGTCGCTGCGGCCGCTGTAGGTATAGCTGCCGTCCGCATTGCGGCTGTATTTGTCGCCGCTGCGGGTCCAGGCGCCTTGAAAGGTCTCCATAGTTTTTTCGCGGTTGCCCCAGTACAGCATGGCCGCGCTAGGGCCCCGGATAAACAAGTCGCCCGTCTCACCGTCTGGAACCTCTTGGCCGGCATCGTCGCGCAGCGCGATGTCGTAGCCTGGCACCGGCCAGCCAGTGGTGCCATAGCGCACCTGCTCGGGACGGTTGGAAAGATAAATATGCAGCATCTCGGTCGAGCCAATGCCATCGACGATGTCCACCCCGAAATGCGCTTTGAAACGCTGACCGATGTCCGCCGGTAAGGCCTCACCCGCCGAAGAAACCAGGCGCAAAGCCATGGCCTGGGCCGTGGGCAGGATCGGGGATGCCAGCATGGCCGCAAACAAGGTGGGCGCGCCGTAAAACGCCGTGGGTTTTTGTCCGCCCACGCCGCCCTGCAGGCGGTGGAACACCGCATCGGGCGTGGGCCGCTCAGCCATCACGACGGTGGTCGCGCCTACGCTCAAGGGAAAGCTCAGCGCGTTGCCCAAGCCGTAGGCAAAAAACAATTTCGCCGCAGAAAAACACACGTCCCCCGCGTGCAAAGCCAGCACGTCCTGCCCGTAGAGCTTGGCCGTCCAGTAGGGGTTGGCATGGCTATGGACGGTGGCCTTGGGCCGACCGGTGGAGCCCGAGGAAAACAGCCAAAACCCGGGGTCTTGCGGATGCGTGGGCGCACATTGCCCCAGGGCCGCTTGCGCTGCCAGCCAGTCTTCCATCGCTACGCAGCCTTCGGGCAGCGGATGCACAGCGCGCGAGACGACCACCTGGCGCAGCTCGTGCGGGCCTAAGGCCATCGCCTCTAGCAAGACTGACAAAAGGGCCTGCGAGACCACCGCCAGCTGAGACCGGCTTTTGGCCAGCATATAGGCGTAGTCCTCGGCCTTGAGCAAGGTATTGGCCGCTACCGGGACGCTGCCGCAATGCATAGCGCCCAAAAATGCGCAGGGCCAGTCGATGCAGTCGTGCATCAGCAAAAACACCCGCTCCTCGCGCCGCACGCCACTAGACTTCAAGGCGGCAGCCACCGCTTGCACGCCCTGCGCCAACTCGCCATAGCGCAGTGCACGCTGGTCGTCCACATAAG
>CAMCJY010000210.1 GCA_945875225.1 Comamonas sp. lk
ACGATGATGAGTCCGCGCCGCTCGCCCTCGGATTTTTCATAAGGCTTTTCGGTGGGGGGCGTTTCTATTTGCATGGGCGAAGACCTTCTTAGGAAATAAGTATCAGGAATTGGAGGGGATCGCCACCCATTGGCCGGCCAAGGCATGGATGGCCAGTCGATGGTCGAACACCTGCTCCACGGCGTGATGGGTTTGCGCATCAGCGCAGGGGCCGTGGTGGGTGATACGGCCTTGCGCCATCACCACCATGGTGTCGGCATGCAAGGCCATGGAAATCTCGTGCAACACGCTCACCACCGTGCAGCCCTGGGCGACCAGGGCGCGTACCAGTTGCAACCAATCGGCTTGGTGCGGCGGGTCCAGGTTGGCCAGTGGTTCGTCCATCAGCAATACCTGCGCTTGCACCGCCAGCGCCCGCGCCAACAGTACACGCTGGCGCTCACCCGCCGAGAGCTGACCCAGCGCACGCTCGCGCCACTCCCAGGCATGGGTGGCGCGCAAGGCCTGCTCGACAGCTGCATGGTCTACCGGGTTAGGGGCGCCCAACCAAGACTGGTGCGGCAGGCGGCCCAGCATGGCGACGTCCCAAACTTTGAGGTCATCGCCCGTGCTTTCGTTTTGCCCCAACCAGGCCATTTGCAATGCGCGGGTGCGTGCCGGCAGGCTGTGCAAGGGCTGGCCTAGCAACTTAACATGGCCAGCAGCCGGCAATAAGCCGGCCAGTGCTTTGAGCAGGGTGGACTTGCCCGCGCCATTAGGGCCGACGATGCTGGTCCAGTGACCGGCCGCAATGTCCAAGTCCAGGCCATGCAGCACCGGTCTGCCTGCCAGGCTAACCTGTAATTGCTGCGCCTTCAGCGCGCTTGAAGTAATTGAGGCAGACATGTCAAGCAGCCCCTTGTGCCATCGTATTGCGGTGCATCAACCAGAGCAAATACGCACCACCAAGTACCGCAGTCACCACGCCCACGGGTAACTCCTGGGGCGCAATCAGCCAGCGCGCCAGCACGTCGGCAGCCATGAGTAAGACCGCACCCATCAAACTGGCCAGCACAATCAACCAGCGGTAACCCGTGCTCAAAACCGAACGCACCAAATGCGGTGCGGCCAGACCGACAAAGGCAATCAAGCCGGTCTGCGCGACCGCAGTTCCGGTGGCGATTGCCAGCACGCCGATCAGCACCATGCGTATGGAGGCGACCGGTAGGCCCAGACTGCGTGCAGTCGTCTCCCCCAGACTGAGCCCATCCAGCACCCGCCCCAGCGCCCAAGCAATGGCCACGCCCAGCAACCAGACCCCAACCATCAGGCCGCATGAGGCCCAACCGGCAAAGGCGGTGGAGCCCAACATAAACGATTGCATGGCCTGCAAGGATTCGGGCGAGAACAACAAGACCAACTGGGTAGCCGCCCCCAGCACCACGCCTACCACCACGCCCGCCAGCAACAAGCGCAAAGTGTGTTGCACACCACGCGACAAGATCAGCGTGAGCAGTACCGCCAACACCGCGCCCACAAACGCTGCGCCGGTCAAACCCAAGCGCACGAGCAGGCTGCCAGAATAGACGCTGAAAGTGGCGCCGGCGCTCATCATGGTGCCACCCAACATACCCGAAGCGCCGCCCATGGCCAGCAGTGCCAGCGCTACGGCCAGCGCTGCGCCCGAGGCGCTGCCCAGCAAATACGGGTCAGCCAGCGGGTTACGAAACAAGCCTTGCGCCACCGCACCGGCCAAGCCCAGCAACGCCCCAGCAGTCCAAGCGCCTATGGTCCGGGGCAAGCGGATGTCCAAGACGATTTGCGCGGCCAATGCGCTTTGATCCGGGTCGGTCTGCGGATGCAACAAAGGCCGGAGCAAATCCTCAAAGCCGGCACTGCCCACGCACACGCCCAGCAGCATCAGCGCTGCGCTCAGCAGCAGCAAGACCACAGCCAGACGTAGCGCGGCTACGTTCATCGCTGCACCTTGCGAGGGCCCGAGTCCGGCGACTTTTCGCTGAGGCACGCGGCCATCAAACGCGCAGCCTCGGCCATGCGCGGGCCGGGGCGTACCAGCACATTGGACTGCGCGGCTGAAAACGCGCACACGCGTTGTTCACGTACGGCGCGCATGGCAGGCCAGCCTGGGCGCTGCAACATGGCCTCGGCGCTGCTGTCACCGACCATGATGAGGTCCGGGTTGGCGCGCACTATGAATTCAGGGTTGAGCTTGGGGAAGGGGCCGAGCTTGGCGGGGATGATGTTTTTGGCGCCCAGGCGGGTCAGGGTCTCGCCGATGAAAGAGGTCTCGCCCGCGCCATAGGGGCCGGGATTGACCTCGAAATACACCCGCGTGCCGAGCGCCGAAGGCGGCAGCGATTGGGCGGCGGCTGATACGCCGGCATCGATGGCGCGCCAGATTTTGTCGACATCGGGAGCTTCAAGCAACTGACCAAGTTTGCGCAAGACGCGTTGCACATCGGCATGGGTTTTGGGCTCCAGCGCCACCACGTTCAAACCCAGCGCGCGCAAGCGCTCGCTGGCGCGCGATGAAGCTGCCATGACCACCACGTCGGGCTTGAGCGCCACAATCGCTTCGATATTCGGATCGAGCCCGCCGCCGAGTTGGGGCAGGTTTTGCAGGCTGGCGGGGAAGTTGGAATAGCGGTCCACACCTACTAGGCGCTGGCAATAGCCGAGTTCGCAAATCGTCTCGGTTAAAGACGGTAAGAGGCTGACGATACGTTTCGGCGGGTGCGGCAAGCTAGTGCGAAAACCGCGGTCATCCACGACTTCCACCGCTTGCACTGCAAAAGAATGCAACAGGACGAGCAGCAAAGAAAAGTAACAGCGTTTCATGGAGCGGCTTTCAAAGTCAGGGGCAAGCCGGCGGCCATCAAGGTGACACGCGCACACGCCTGGGCCACGCGCTGGTTGAGCCGACCGAGTGCATCGACAAAAGCACGCACCTCAGCGCCCATAGGAATCACGCCCATACCAATTTCATTGCCCACCAAGACCACCGGGCCAGTGGCCATTGAAATCGACTCTGCCAAGGCAGACACCTGGCTTTCGACATCAAACGTGGTATCTGCTTGCGGGTGCATGGGCATCATGCCGTTGGTCAGCCACAAGGTCAGGCAATCGACCACCAGCAGCACATCGGGTCGGCTGTGCGCGGCCAGGGTCTGCGCCAAAGCCAGGGGCTCTTCAATGGTTTGCATCCCAGGCACACGCTGCGCCCGGTCGGCCTGATGCCGCGCAATGCGCGCGCGCATTTCCTCGTCCCAAGGCTGGGCGGTAGCGATTAATACGGCTCGATGATTTGCTGACATACCAAGCCAATGCTGCGCCAGCATTTCAGCGCGCCGTGACTTACCGCTTTTTTGGCCGCCTAGGATGAATTCGCTGGGCGCGATAGTCAGTGCTTTATGCATACATACGTGCCCAGTCCATGATGATGCGATGCAAATGTGCCAAACCATCGGTCAGCGATGCCGGACCGGGTTGCAATATGTCGGGCGACTTGATTTCAAACAACTGCTGGTGTTGCACCGCTTTGACGTTTTGCCAACCATCACGCGCCGCGACTTTTTCGGGGCGGAATTTTTTGCCGCACCAAGAGCCGATGATGATGTCTGGATCGCGCCGCACGATTTCACTACTATCGGCAATGATGCGGTTTTTACCCAAAGACTGCTGGGCCAACTCCGCGAAGCAATCATCGCCACCGGCAATCCCCATGAGTTCGGAAACCCAGCGGATGGCGCTGATAGGCGGCTCGTCCCATTCTTCAAAATACACACGCGGTCTGCGCGGCAGGGCCGCAGCGGCAAGCGCCACCGCCTGCATCTGCGCCTGCATGGTGGCTATACGCTCGATGGCCTGCTGCGCTTGGCCGACCATGGCGCCCACCTGGTAAAGCATGGAGAAAATTTCGGCCACGCTGCGCTGGTTAAAGATCGTCACCTGCACGCCTTGGCGGATCAGGGTGGATGCGATATCGGCCTGCAAGTCCGAAAAACCCAGCACGCAATCGGGCTGCAAGGCCAGTATTTTGTCGATCTTCGCGCTGGTAAACGCGCTGATGCGTGGCTTCTCTTGCCTTGCACGCGCGGGTCGCACGGTGTAGCCGGAAATGCCCACAATGCGATGTTCCTGACCGAGCAGGTACAACCACTCGGTGGTCTCTTCGGTCATACAAATAATGCGCTGGGGGCCGATAGGAAAGTCAAAGCCAGTGGTCATAGTTCTAGGCTCCTTGGCCGATAAACAGCGCTGCGGTAGCTACCAGGTTGGAGGGAAACCAGGCATGGAAATAACTGGCCTGCACCGAACCACTGTGATACAAGGCTTCGCCCGTATCGGGCTTAGGCTCCTGGCCGGGGCGTGCG
>CAMCJY010000211.1 GCA_945875225.1 Comamonas sp. lk
CCGCCCACCGCCCCGATGGTGACCACGAGGCCGCTCCACCCCCTTAGCTTTCAATACACCGATTAGGCCACCGATGCATCGCACAATTTTTGATACACCGGTGGTTAACACCCTATTACGTGTCATTTCGATAAGCTTTTTGAAGGCCACGGGCTGGAAAATTGTGGGCGAACTGCCGCCCAACTGCCGCAAAAGCGTGCTGATTGCGGCGCCCCACACCAGTAACTGGGATTTGCCCTATATGTTGATGGTGAGCTTCGCGCTGGGCCTGAATATTTACTGGATGGGCAAGGTGCAACTTTTCCGCTTCCCTTTTGGGCCACTGATGCGCTGGCTAGGCGGCATTGCAGTGGAGCGCGCCAACGCCAACAATCTGGTGGCAGCCTCGGCAGAGGCCCTGAAGTCGGCAAACGGGCCCTTGCAACTGGTGGTGCCGCCTGAGGGCACGCGCAGCAAAGTGCGCTACTGGAAAACCGGCTTTTATTACATCGCTCTGGGCGCGCAAGTGCCTATCGTGATGTCATTTCTGGACTACGGCAATAAGGTCAGCGGCCTGGGCCCAGCATTTGAGCCCACCGGCGACATCGAAGCCGATATGGTTCGCATCAAGGCTTTTTACGCGCCATTCAAGGGCAAAAACCCGGACCAGTTTTAATCCGCCCCAGTCCACTGCACGCTGCCAGCCGTCCCGGCGCCTATGGCTTAGTGCGAGGCCTTGTGGGTCGTATTCAAAATTTTGTCGGTATAGGCAATCGCCAGCGCGCTGAGCAAAAACGTCACATGAATAATGGTTTGCCACATGAGAACTTTGGTCTCATAGTTGGCCGCATTGATAAAGGTCTTGAGCAAATGGATGGAGCTGATGCCGATAATGGCCGTGCCCAGCTTGACCTTGAGCACGGAGGCGTTGACATGGTCTAGCCACTCGGGCTGGTCGGGATGGCCTTCCAGATGCATGCGGCTGACAAAGGTCTCGTAGCCGCCCACAATGACCATGATGAGCAGGTTGGAGATCATCACGACGTCAATCAGCGCCAAGACCACCAACATGATGAGCGTTTCATTGAGCGTAGTCAGCGGCACCTCCGACTGGTACCCCATGCTACTGACCAGGGCCTGTAAGGCCGCTTGGTTGCCAAAAGCGGCCTCCAACAGGTGCAGCAACTCGACCCAGAAGTGGAAAACATAGACGCCTTGCGCAAGAATGAGGCCCAAGTACAGCGGCAGTTGTAGCCAGCGGCTGGCAAATATCAGGCCGGGGATTGGCTTTAGCTTACGGGTCGGCTTGCTACTGTCTTGCTTCATGCATGGCTCCTAAATAAACGGCGGATTATCCACGCCGTTCATGGCAGTGCATCAACAAACCGCACCGTAAAACAGGCCCCTGGGGGCGTATGGCCGGGGCGGCTGTCGCTCAAGCCCACGCTGGCGCGGTGTTGCCTGGCGATCTCCAGCACAATGGGCAGGCCCAGGCCCGAACCGTCGGCTTCATTGCCTAGGGCGCGGTAAAAAGGCTGGAACACCAACTCCTGCTCGTTCAACGCCACCCCAGGGCCGCTGTCTTCCACTTGCAAGGTCAATGTCTTGGCCACCGCGTCGGCCAGCACCCGCACGGTAATCACGGCGGCAAGATCGGTGCGCGATTGGCTGTAGTTGATCGCGTTATCCACCAGATTGCGTACCATCTCTTGCAAGAGCGTGGCGTTGCCGTTGATCTTCACGCCGGCACTGCCCGGCTGTGCCCCTTCGTAGCCGATGTCGATCTGTTTTTCCACCGCATGCGGCGCGCAGTCACGCACCACGTCCATGGTCAGGCGGGCCATGTCACAAGCTTGATGGGCCAGCACTGCAGCGCTGCTCTCTGCGCGCGCCAAGGCGAGTAATTGGTTGACGGTGTGCGTGGCACGGATGCTGGAGCGGCCGATCTGGCGCAAGGATTGTTTGAGCTCATCGGCGCTGGCGTCCTGGCGTTGCGCCAAATCCGCCTGCATGCGCAAACCAGCCAGCGGTGTTTTTAGCTGGTGCGCCGCATCGGCCAAAAAGCGCTTTTGTGTGGCAATGGAATCTTTCAAACGCAAAAGCAAATCGTTCACCGAGGCGACCAGCGGCACCACCTCCATGGGTACGGCCTGCGCGTCCAGCGGGCTCAGGTCATCGGGCTTGCGCGCGCGTATGGTTTCTTCCAGGCGGTTGAGCGGTTTGATCGCTTGCGCCAAAGCCAGCCACACCAGCAGCACCGCAACCGGCAAGACCACAAACTGCGGCAGCATCACGCCCTTGACGATCTCGGTAGCCAGCACGGCGCGCTTGTCCATAGTTTCGGCCACCTGTACCAGCGCCAGCTGATGGCCCGGCAAGTCCAGGCGCACCCACATCGAAGCGACTTTCAGGTCTACACCACCCAGCGTCACATCGCGCAAACGCACTTCACCCACCGGGTTGCGCTCATCCTGGACGGGCGCTGGTAAATCCGGATCACCCGCTAGCACCTGCCCTTGGGGCCCTAGCACCTGGTAGTACACCGTGTCGCTGTCTTCGGTGCGCAGCAACTCACGCGCGGGCTGGGGCAAGGAGAACTGCAATTGCTCGTGATGGACCGTGATGTATTGCGCCAGCACCCCCGCGTTGTATTCCAGCGCACGGTCAAACGGCTTGCCAGCGATGCCCTGGGCCACCAGCCAAGTCAGCACCAGGCTGATCGGCCACAGCAGCAGGATGGGCGTGAGCATCCAGTCCAGAATTTCGCCGAACAGCGATCGCTGTTCGCTTTGGAAGACTTTCAATTCGGGATTTTTTCCAGGCAATAGCCCAAACCGCGCACGGTGGCGATGCGGATCGGACCTTTTTCAATTTTTTTGCGCAGCCGGTGGATATAGACCTCAATGGCGTTATTGCTCACCTCTTCGCCCCATTCGCATAGGCGCTCGACCAGTTGGTCTTTGCTCACCAGCCGGCCTGTGCGTTGCAACAGAACTTCCAATAAGCCCAGCTCGCGCGCCGACAGCTCCACCATCTTGCCGTCGATGGTCGCCACCCGCCCGGATTGGTCATACACCAGCGGACCGTGCTTGATATTGCTGCTGGCAGCACCCATGCCCCGGCGCACTAGGGCCCGCGCCCGTGCTTCGAGCTCTTGCAGGCTAAAGGGTTTGGCCATGTAGTCGTCGGCGCCGAAATCCAGACCTTTGACGCGCTCTTCCACACTGTCGGCGGCCGTCAAAATTAAAACCGGCAGCGAGGAGCCGCGCGCACGCAAGCGCTTGAGCACCTCCAGGCCGTGCATCTTGGGCAGGCCCAAGTCCAGAATCAGTAAATCAAACTCGGAATGGGTCATCAAGGCCGCGTCGGCTTCGCTGCCGTTGGCCACATGGTCTACCGCAGCGCCGGCGTTACGCAAGGCGCGCAACAAGCCGTCGGCAAGTACCTGATCATCTTCAGCGATCAATATACGCATGCTTGTCTCCTTGCGCTGTGCGCGCTATGTGTGGTCAGTGCGTTGGCGAACCCATTCTAGGCGGCAGCGCCGTAGGCTTCTAAGCCCAGCGCCACCACGGTAGCGACCTCCTCACCCACGGCGTAGCGCAACTCGGCTTCGGCCTGGGCCACGCTCTCCTGGTAGGCCGCCAGCCAGGCCAGGCCGGTGGGTGTAAAACACACGCGGCGCGCCCGTGCGTCGTGCGCATCGCCTTCGCGCAAGACCATGCCCCAGGCCTCGCACTGCTTGACCAGCGTGGCCATAGCCTGCTTACGCATACCCGCGCGCTGCGCCAACTCGGTCAGGCGGGCGCCCTGGGGCGGCAGGTGGCGGCTGATATGCCAATGTGCCGCCGTCAACTGGCCGCGCTGCGCCAGATTGGACAAACCCAGGGAAACACCGGGGTGGCGCGCCATCAGCGCCATCACTCGCGCGTCAAAGCGCTCCAAAGCCAGGCGCAGCCAATGGCCTACATGGCTGTAGCGCCAGGCATCTTGCGTCAGGTTCGGGGTGTCGGGCATTTCAGATATGGTAATACAAACTGACTAATATTTCTATTTACAGGTTTCAATATCCGTATAAACTACTGTTCAAGCATCCAGCCTGTAGTTAATCCCAGAGGCTGGTTTGCTTCAGTAACCCCACCTTTTTACGCACAGGAGATGACCATGGACGCACCCGTCAAAAATTTCGCCGCCAACGCTGAAAAAGCCAAGGCCCTGCAAGTGGCGCTTGCCCAAATCGAGAAGCAATTTGGCAAAGGCACCATCATGCGCCTGGGCGAAGGCGAAGTGATTGAAGACATCCAGGTCGTGTCCACCGGCTCCTTGGGCTTGGACATTGCCCTGGGCGTAGGC
>CAMCJY010000212.1 GCA_945875225.1 Comamonas sp. lk
TACATCACTGCTGCATTGGAAGATCCGAATCCTGATGTATTTCTAAGCGCGGTGCGTGATGTTGCGCGTGCCCGTGGCATGGCACAACTGGCCAAGGATGCCGGGCTTGGTCGTGAGAGTCTTTACAAGGCGCTTACCCCAGGCGCCAAGCCTCGGTACGACACAATGCTCAAGCTACTTCATGCGCTCGGCGTGAAGCTCTCGGCTTCGCCCGTTCATTCGTGAGCGGGTATCAATTCGGCACGATATCCCTGCTGGCGTAAATTGTCCCAAAGTCGTTTTCGTCGACAATCTCAACGCGGCTTGCTCAGGCGTCCGGCTCGGTCTTGGAGTCCGAGCGTCGCAGCAAATCCAGCGGGTTGACATCAGACACCAGCAGGCAAGCCAGTACGATCAATCCACCGCCTACGGCCATGGCTAGGCTGGTGGCTTCTCCCAATAGCAGCACCGACCAAAGCACCCCAAAGCCGGTGCTCATAAAGTTGGCCGTCATCGACGCCATAGGCGGCACGTGCTGCATGATGCGCATAAACATCCAAGAAGCCAGGCCCGAGGTGGCAATGCCCAAAACGCTAACAGCGGCCAGGGCGCTGGGCGTGAAATGCGCGTTCGGAAAATCATATACCGCACCTGGAAACAGCAGCAGCACCGAGGCGGCATGCATGCCGGCCGTGATAGCCAGCGGCTCCATGCGCGTGGTGGCGCGCTTGAGGTAGGGCGTGGCGATACCCGATAGCGCTGCAGCGCCCAAACAGGTCAGGGCAGAGAGCATAAGCTCTGCGCTCGGGTGTACCGGCCCCAGCCGCACCACCAGTGCTGCGCCGGCCAGGCCCAGCAGACAGCCGGCCAGCTTGCCGCGCGTCAACACTTCTTCGCCCAGCCAGGCTGAGGCGAAAGCGCCAAATAGCACCGAGGTGACAGAAATCATCGCGCCGTAGCCACCGGGCAAAAACAAGGCGGCTTGCGAATACAAGGCGTGCGGCCCGGCCACGGCCAGAAAGCCGATAAACATCACCTCCTTCCAATGCTCTGTGGGCCAGCGGTGCTTGAGCGCGCGCATGATGATCGCCAGCATCAAGGTGCCCAAAGTCATGCGTAGCCAAGGCGAAAAATTCGGCCCCAGTTGCGGCACTGCAATGCGGGTCAGGATGAAGGAGGCGCCCCATAGCGCAGAGAGGCAGGTCAGTTGCAGCAGGTATTTGGCTTGCACGGCGCTTGCCTAGGCGGGGCATATCGCCAATTAGGCCGCCTGCGCACGCAAACTTTCCAGCGCTTCGTCCAGCGCTGCAGCATCGGCAACGCTGGCGATAAAGGCCTTGCAGGCCGGTAATGCGCTAGCCCCCCCAGCCTTGAGCTGGCCCATCACTTGCGCAGCCTCTTTCGGGTTGGCAAAGCCGGTGCTTTGCAGCAGCAGCGCGCCCTTTTCATCGAGCAGTTTGAAGTAAAACTGCCCGTCACTCTCGCGGTATTGCTTGAAGGCCGCGCTGGCGGTTTTGGCCGCTTTAGCAGGGCCGCCAGTGCTTTGCGCGGCCAAGCCGCGCAGCCCCACAGCCTGGCGTAAGCGCGCCATAAAAGGCGTGGCCACGGCGCGCGCTTTCATGGCGCCTTGCAGCAGCATGGCTTCCACTTCTTGCGGATGCTCCATCAGGTGTTGGTAGCGCGCGCGCATGGGCGCAATCTCCTGGTCAATGCGCGCATACAACTTTTCTTTTGCAGCGGCCCAGCTAATGCCTTGGGCAAATTCCTGCGCAAACGCGGCGGTTTCCTCGGGGCTGGCAAAGGCCTGGTAAATCTGAAACAGCGCCGAGCCTTCGGTGTCTTTGGGCTCGCCCGGCGCACGCGAATCGGTTTTGATGGTGGCGATCAGTTTTTGCAACTGCGCGCTGCTGGCAAATAGCGGGATGGTGTTGTCATAGCTCTTGCTCATCTTGCGGCCATCCAAGCCCGGCAAGGTGGCCACGCTTTCTTCGATAGCCGCCAACGGTGCCACGAAATGTTCGCCATAGCGGTGGTTAAAACTGTGCGCCATGTCGCGCGCCATTTCGATGTGCTGTACCTGGTCGCGCCCCACCGGCACATGGTGGGCCTTGAACATTAAAATGTCTGCGCCCATGAGCACCGGGTACATAAACAGCCCGGCGCTGACATCGGTGTCCGGGTCAGTGCCGGCGGCGGTGTTTTTGTCCACCGAGGCCTTGTAGGCATGGGCGCGGTTGAGAATGCCTTTGCCGGTCACGCAGGTCAAAAACCAGGTCAGCTCGGGGATTTCCGGGACGTCAGACTGGCGGTAAAACACCACGCGTTCGGGGTCTAAACCAGCAGCCAGCCAACTAGCGGCAATTTCCAGCGTGCTGCGCTGGATGCGTGCCGGTTCATCAATTTTGATAAGCGCGTGGTAGTCGGCCAGAAAGTAATAACTTTCCACACCGGGCCGCAAGCTCGCTTGCACGGCGGGCCGGATGGAGCCCACGTAGTTGCCCAAGTGCGGTGTACCCGAGGTAGTGATACCGGTTAAAAAACGAACAGTGCTCATGGTGTTTTAGACAAAAAGGCCAAACCAATTAAACCGGGGCGCCGCCGCTTTGCAGCAGGGCGCGCAAGGGGCTGAGCAGTACCTCCAGGGCCTCAAAGCTCAGGCCCATCAAAGGCAGCATCCAAAACGTATTGATGACCTTGGTCAGCACCAGCGCCATAACAATAAAAAATCCCCAGGGCTCCACACGCGACAGCCAATAGGCCTGGCGCATGGGCAGCAGGCCGACCAGTATGCGCCCGCCATCGAGTGGCGGCAGCGGGAAAAGATTGAACACACACATCACCACATTGACCAGCACGCCGCCCTGGCACATTTTCAGCAAAAAAGGCTCGCTGACGCCTGCGCCTTGGAATACAAACAGGCCCGCGCCCCAAACAATAGCTTGGACGAAATTAATCGCCGGGCCGGCCAGCGCCACCCAAACCATATCGCGCTTGGGGTGGCGCAGCCGCCCAAAGTTCACCGGCACCGGTTTGGCATAACCAAACAAGAATGCGCCCGAAGTGCTGAAATACAGCAGCAGTGGCAGCAAGATAGTACCCACCGGGTCGATGTGCTTCAAGGGGTTGAGCGAGACACGGCCCAGCATCCAGGCAGTGCTGTCACCAAAGTAGCGCGCCGCATAGCCGTGCGCGGCTTCGTGCAGGGTGATCGAAAAAATCACAGGTATCGCGTAAAGGCTAACGGTTTGAATCAGTTGGGCAATATCCACGTGGGAGCTTTCAATGAACAGGGCGGGTGTGCCTTACATGCCCAAGCGGGCGGGGTCGCCCCGGCCTCGGCGCACCACCTCGGCGTCGCCCTGGCTCAGGTCGATCACGGTGGTGGGCTCCAGCGCGCAAGCGCCGGCGTCGATCACACCGTCTATCTGGTGCTCAAAGCGTTCGCGAATGTCGGCGGCATCGTTTAAGGCCTGGCTTTCGCCTGGCGGAATCAAAGTGGTCGCCAGCAATGGCGCGCCATGGAGTTCCAACAGGGCCTGCAGACTGGCGTGCTCTGGCAGGCGCAGGCCTATCGTTTTGCGCGAGGGGTGGCTCAGGCGACGTGGCACTTCTTTGCTGGCTTCTAGGATGAAGGTAAACGGGCCTGGCGTGGCGGATTTGAGCAGGCGAAATTGCCGGTTGTCCACGCGGGCGTAACTGGCCAGCTCACTCAGGTCGCGGCACAAGAGCGTAAGGTGGTGCTTATCGTCCACTCCGCGAATCTGGCGCAATCGGTCAGCAGCGGCTTTGTCGTCCAGGTGGCAGACCAGCGCGTAACTCGAATCGGTGGGCACCGCCAGCACGCCGCCTTTTTGCAGCAAGGCCACCGCTTGCTTGAGCAGGCGTTGTTGCGGGTTGTCCGGGTGGACCTCAAAAAACTGCGCCACGGCGTCGCTTACTGGATTCGCGCGGCCAGCAATTCCCACACCGGCGTCAATCCACCGGGCAGATAGGGCAGGGTGCCTAGCTCGGTGTGGCTTTCTAGGGGGCTGTGAAAGTCGCTGCCGCGCGATGCCGCTAGCCCAAATTCTTGTGCCGTGGCAGCATAAGTGACATATTCCGCGGCCGAATGGCTGCCGGTCACCACTTCCACGCCGCGCCCGCCATGGCCTTTGAATTCGGTAAACAGCGCGTACTCTTCGTTGGGCGTAAATTTGTAGCGCGCCGGATGCGCCACCACCGCCATGCCACCGGCGCCGGTAATCCAGCCCACCGCGTCTTTAAGCGTGGCCCAGCGGTGCTCCACAAAGCCCGGTTTGCCCTCGGTCAGGTATTTGCGGAAAACTTCGTTGG
>CAMCJY010000213.1 GCA_945875225.1 Comamonas sp. lk
GGGGTGGCCCAGGGCGATGGCGCCGCCGTTGGGGTTGACACGGGCGTCGTCGTCGGCCAGGCCCAGGTCGCGCAAAACCGCCAGACCTTGGGCGGCAAAGGCTTCATTGAGTTCGATCACGTCCATCTGCGCCAGCGTCAGCCCGGCCAGTGCCAGCACTTTGCGCACCGCAGGCGCCGGGCCAAAGCCCATAACGCGCGGCGCCAGGCCCGCGGTCGCCATAGCCAGCACGCGGGCGCGGGGCTTGAGGCCGTGTTGCTTTGCCGCGCTGGCACTGGCCAACAAAAGCGCGCATGCGCCATCGTTCACGCCCGAAGCATTGCCCGCGGTCACTGAGCCTTGGGGATGGACGATGGGTTTGAGCTTGGCCAGCGCTTCTAAAGACGTGCTGCGCGGATGTTCGTCCCGCGCCACCAGCAAGGCATCGCCTTTTTTCTGGGGAATGCTGACCGGCGTGATTTCGGCATCAAAGAAGCCTTCGCCTTGGGCGCGCACCGCGTTTTCTTGCGAGCGCAAGGCCATGCGGTCCTGGGCTTGCCGCTCGATGCCAAATTGCTGCGCTACGTTCTCAGCGGTCTCGGGCATGGAGTCCACGCCATACAGCTGCTTCATGAGTGGGTTGATAAAGCGCCAGCCGATGGTGGTGTCATACACCGCGTTGTTGCGGCCAAAGGCGCTGTCCATCTTGGGCATGACAAAAGGCGCGCGGCTCATGCTTTCGACGCCACCGGCAATCATCAATTGCGCTTCGCCGCTCTTGATGGCGCGCGCCGCGCTACCCACCGCATCCAGACTGGAGCCGCACAAGCGGTTGATGGTGGCGCCGGGCACGTCCACCGGCAAACCGGCCAGCAAAGCGGCCATGCGCGCCACATTGCGGTTGTCTTCGCCGGCCTGGTTGGCACAGCCGTAGAACACATCATCCAGCGCCGCCCAGTCCACGCTAGGGTTGCGCTGCATCAGCGCACGGATGGGCACGGCCGCCAGGTCGTCGGTGCGCACCGAGGACAGCGCGCCGCCGTAGCGGCCAAAAGGGGTGCGGATAGCGTCACAAATAAAGGCGTCTTGCATAGTGTGTCTCGCTGTTTAAAACTCCGGATCGCGCCTGCGCTTAAGCAGCGTGTTGCGCTTGCCACAGCGCGTGGCGTAGCCAGGGGCTGACGCGGTAGCGCTCGCCCCGGTAATGGACATCGAGCGCTTCGAGCACCTGCACCACCGCCGGTGCGCCCCAGCGCGCCAGCCATTCAAACGGACCTGCGGGGTAGTTCACGCCCAGTTGCATCGCGGCATCAGCGCCTGCCGGGTCGCACACGCCTTGCTGCACCGCGTCGGCGGCTTCATTGACCAGCATGGCCAGCGTGCGCGCCGCCACCAGGCCGGGCTGATCGGCCACGCGCTGTGGCGCAAAGCCCAGCGCGCCCAGCAGCGCTTGCGCCAGCGCGATGTTGTCAACAGACGCGCCGCTAGAGGCCGCAAAAGCCAGCACCGGCACGCCGCCCTGGGGCAGATGCCAGTCGTACACCACCACCTGCGCGCCCAAAGCGGAAGCTGGGCGGCCATCGGTCTGGCGCATCTGCAGGTCGCCGGCTTGTAGACCAGTCCAACCGCTAGTTGTGACTAAATCCGTGGCAACGCCTGCCGCTTGCAGGCGCACTTGCCAGTCGACCATGGTCTGTGCGTCTTGCGTGCGGCTGTGCAGTTGCAGGTGCGCAATAGCCGGCAGGGGCAGCGGCTGTGTGTCCACCGTTGGCGGCTTGCTGCCTGCGCTGTAGTCGTAAATACCGCGCCCGCTTTTGCGCCCCAGCATGCCGCCATCGACCAGCGCACTTTGGAGCAACGAGGGCGTGTAGCGCTTGTCAAAGAAGTTGGCTGTATAGACCGCTTGCGTCACCGCAAAATTGGTGTCGTGGCCGATCAAGTCCATCAGCTCGCAGGGCCCCATGCGAAAGCCGATGGCGCGCATGCAGGCATCGATCACCTGCGGGCTGGTACTTTGTTCGTGCAAGAGCGCCAGCGCTTCGGCATAAAAAGGCCGGGCGATGCGGTTGACGATAAAGCCCGGCGTAGAGCGCGCCTGCACCGGCACTTTGCCCCAAGCTTTGGATAGATCAAAAATCGCTTGCGCCACGCCCGGCGCGGTTTGCAAGCCCGAGACCACTTCCACCAGTTTCATCAAAGGCACCGGATTGAAAAAATGCATGCCCACCACCCGACCCGGTTTTCGCAGCCCCTTGGCGATAGCGGTAATCGATAAAGATGAAGTGTTGCTGGCCAGCACACAGTCCCCACCTAGCAGAAATTCCAGCTCACCAAACAAGGCGCGCTTGGCATCGAGGTTTTCTACGATGGCTTCAATCACTAAACCGGCATCCGCTGCATCGGCCAAGCTATCAACCGGCTGGATGCGCTCCAAAATTCCGCCCGCTTGTTCCCGGGTGAACTTGCCTTTGGCAAGCAGCGCGTCCAGGCTTTCGCGCAGCTTGGCGCAGGCTTGGCGCGCAGCACCTTCGCGCGCGTCCATCAGGTACACCTTGTGCCCGGCCTGCGCCGCCACTTGCGCGATGCCCGCGCCCATGATGCCAGCGCCTACGACCAGGATTTTTGCGGAGGACAGGGGAGCGTTCATAGGGATAGCGATTACCTTTGCTGTATAAAAATGGTGACTTATCCTTTCAGGATGAGGGCTAATAAGTCTCCAACTGCAAGCGGCCTTGCTGCTTCAAGTCCTGGGAAATAGCCGTCCAGTCCAGGCCAGCGCCCAGCGCAATGTCGCGCAGCGCTTGCAACACGCCTTGTTCCATGCTTTTCAGGCCGCACACATAAAAATGGGTTTGGGCGTCTTGCAATAAGGTGGCCAGTTGGGGCGCGGCTTCGCGCATTGCGTCTTGTACATAGCGCTTGGGCTGGCCGGGCGTGCGTGAAAATGCAAAGTGGATATCGATGAAATCCTGGGGCAGTTTTTGCAGCGGACCGAAGTAAGGCAATTCCTGCTGCGTCCGTGCGCCGAAAAACAAGACCAGCTTGCCGCCTTCAAATTTGCCACTGGCCCGCAGGCGGCGGCGCCATTCGGTCATAGCGCGCATGGGCGCGCTGCCGGTGCCGGTGCAAATCATCACGATATGGCTGCCTGGATGGTTGGGCATCAAAAAGCTGCTGCCAAAGGGGCCAATTACCTGCACCGCGTCGCCAGTTTTCAGGTCACACAAATAGTTGGACGCCACCCCTTTGACGGGCTGCCCTTGGTGGTCTTGCACCACGCGCTTGACCGTGAGCGACAGATTGTTGTAGCCGGGTCGCTCGCCATTGCGCGGGCTGGCGATGGAATATTGGCGTGCGTGGTGCGGCCTGCCACTGGCATCGCCACCGGGCGGCACGATGCCGATCGACTGGCCTTCGAGTACGGGAAAGGGCAGGCTGCCAAAGTCCAGCACGATGTGGTGTGTTTCGTTGTCGGTGCCCGCTTCATTGACCTGCATATTGCCGACCACGGTCGCCGTGGTCGGCGACTTGGGGCCATGCAAATTGGTGTAGGGGTGCGCTGCCGACCAAGGCGGCAGGGTGGCACCCATGGCGCTCCAATTGTCGGACTCAGGCACTACGGCCTGAGCGCCGATAGCGGTTTGCAAGGAGCTGCTAGCCGTTTCAAAAGCAGTGCTGCCGGACTTCTGCGTGATGGGGGAAGCGTTTTGCGCCGCATCGTGTGCTTGCGGCGCTGGCAACTCGTCCCAAGAAAACTGCTCTTGCAGCGAGTAGGCCTGGCTGCGCAGCATAGGAAGCCAATGGTCTATCGAGCCGGTTGGGCAGGGTGGTACGCAGGCCATACAGTGGTTGCATTTGTCTGCATCGACCACGTAGTTGCGGCTGTCATGCGTCACCGCGCCCAACGGGCAGGTGGCTTCGCAGGTGTTGCAGCGTATGCAGACCTCGGGGTCGATCACGTGTTGCTGTAGCAGTTCGGCGGTGTCTGTGCTCATGGCATCGTTTCTTGGTCTCGTTACTGCAATTGTGTCTTTAATTTCTATCTTGCTGTTCTGCTATTTTGCTGAGCCCGAGGCCGCGCAGGCCGGGGCCGGGCTCCTCACAACGCAGGCTAATCGTTCGTCGCCCGGCCCCGGCCTGCGTAGCCTCTGCGAAAAGGCTGGTGGCGGCGCGGTACATAAAGATCACTGATATCGCGGGTGTTGCGTTGGAAGTTCTAACAGTTCGACCTTTTTTGGACTGCAATCGCAATCCGAATTCGCGGGCGAACCGACAAGCGCGTTCGCAGCGTGGCGGCAGCGGCAGGCGGGGTGATGAACGTTA
>CAMCJY010000214.1 GCA_945875225.1 Comamonas sp. lk
GCACCAGTATGCGCGCCGAGTTTGCGCAGCATCTTGCCAGCGCACCGATGGCGGTGGTATGGGTGACGCATGACGAGGCAGAGGCGCGTGCTGTGGGCGCGCGCGGCTTGGAGTTGCAGGCGGGGGGTTTGCAGCAGCGCTGGTGAGGCTCACCGCGCAGGCTCAGGTTTTGGGCGTTTGCTGCCGATACCCGTTCCAGTCTGTCGAATTTACGCGACTCGCATCTGGGCGCGTTCCCTTCTTGCCCTAAAACGGTGCGACCTTGGCCGTGCCAAGTCTGCCCGGCCACGGGCGCGACTCAGGGGTTTACTTAGCCCCGCTTACCCGGCACCAGGGTGGTGGGCAGCGCTTGGGGCAGCAACTCTGGGTAGTCGCGGCTGAAGTGTAGGCCGCGGCTTTCGAGGCGGGCGCGGGCGCTTTGCACGATCAGATCGGCTACTTGCACCAGGTTGCGTAATTCCAGCAGGTCGCGGCTGACGTGGAAGTTGGCGTAAAACTCGTTGATTTCGTCTTTCAACAGCGCAATACGGTGCGCGGCGCGCTCTAGACGTTTATTGGTACGCACGATGCCCACGTAGTCCCACATAAAGCGGCGCAGCTCATCCCAGTTGTGCGAGATCACCACCGACTCGTCGGCATCTGTAACCAAGCTGTCGTCCCAGGCGGGCAAAGCCGGTGGCGCGCTTAAGCTGCTTTTTTCAATGTCGTGGCTGGCGGCGCGGGCAAACACCATGCACTCCACCAGCGAGTTGCTGGCCAATCGATTGGCGCCATGCAATCCGCTGCAGGCCGCTTCGCCTATGGCATACAAACCGGTCAAATCGGTGCGGCCCTGCAAATCAGCCAGCACGCCGCCGCAGGTGTAATGCGCCGCCGGCACCACAGGAATCGGTGCGCGGCTGATATCGATGCCCAACTCCAGGCAGCGGGCGTAGATATTAGGAAAGTGCTCCTGGATAAAGGCCAGCGTCTGGTGCGAGATGTCTAAGTACACGCAATCGAAGCCGCCTTTTTTCATCTCAAAGTCGATGGCGCGAGCCACTACGTCGCGCGGGGCCAGTTCGGCGCGGGCATCGTGTTTGGGCATAAAGCGCGTGCCATCGGGCAGCAGCAAACGGCCGCCTTCGCCGCGCACTGCTTCGCTGATCAAGAAGGATTTGGCGTGGGGGTGGTACAGGCAGGTAGGGTGGAACTGGATGAACTCCATGTTCTGTACCCGGCAGCCAGCGCGCCAGGCAGCGGCAATGCCGTCGCCGGTGGCGGTGTCGGGGTTGGTGGTGTACAGATAGACCTTGCCTGCGCCGCCGGTGGCCAGCAAAGTGTTCGGCGCACGGAAGGTAAGCACTTCGTCGCTGCCTTCGTCAAGGGCGTACAGGCCCAAGCAGCGGCGCTCTTTGCCCGGTTTGCCGGCTAATTTGTCGCTAGTGATCAGGTCCACCAAGGTGTGGTTTTCAAACAGCGTGATATTGGCGGTTTCCTGTATCCGCTCTATCAAAGTGCGCTGCACTGCGGCGCCAGTGGCGTCCGTCACATGCACGATGCGCCGCGCGCTGTGGCCGCCTTCGCGCGTCAGATGCAACTCGCCGCTGTCCTCGGTGCTAAAGGGTACGCCCATGGCCTGCAGCCAGGCGATGGCCTGCGGCGCTTGTTCGACTACAAACTGGGTGGCGGCCAGGTCGCACAAACCGGCGCCGGCCACCAGGGTGTCGTCCACATGCGCGGTAAAGCTGTCAGTCTTGTCCCAAACCGCTGCGATGCCACCCTGGGCCCAGCCGCTAGAGCCTTCGCGCACCGCGCGTTTGGTAATCACGGCGACACGGTATTTGCTCGACAGAAGCAGCGCCGAACTCAGCCCGGCTAGGCCGCTGCCAACAATCAGAACGTCAAAGTCCAGCGAGGAGGTGGGTTGCGCACTTGCCATGGCTTAGTGAATCCGCATGCCGAGTTGCGCGCCGGGCCAGGGGTTCAAGATGTAAATGCCGGGCTCCGCTTTTTCGTCCGCATGGCTGGCCGCCAGCACCATACCTTCGGACACACCAAATTTCATTTTGCGGGGCGCCAAATTGGCGACCAGCACCGTGAGTTGGCCCACCAAGTCTTCAGGCTTGTACATGCTGGCAATACCGGAGAACACATTACGCATACGCCCTTCGCCCACGTCCAGCGTAAGGCGCAATAGCTTGACCGAACCTTCTACCGCTTCGCACTGCACTATCTTTGCGACTCGCAAGTCGATCTTGGCGAAGTCGTCGATAGAGATGCTTGGAGCGATGCCTTCGCCGCCAGGGATGGATAAAGCGGCTTCAGAAAGACCAGGGGCGGAGTCGGAGGAATTGGGATCAGATCCCGATTTTCCAGCGGAAAACTCAGGCTCTGACCCCAATTTTGCAGGCGGCTCGAACAGAGCGTCTAGTTGTTCGGGGGTGACGCGTTGCATGAGGTGGGTGTAGGGTTGGATAGCTGCCACATCGATATTGGATTGCTTCCAATCTTGCAAGTTGCTACCAGCTAAAGCCTCAACCGCTTGTGCCATTCCTGGCAACACGGGCGCCAAGTAACGTGCCAGCACAGTGAAGCAATTTATCAAGGTGGAGCAGACCTGGTGCAGGGCTTCGTTATTTGCCGCGTCCTTGGCTAGTTCCCAAGGTTTGTTCTGATCCACGTAGGCGTTCACCTTGTCGGCCAGCAGCATGATTTCGCGCATGGCTTTTGCAAATTCGCGGTGCTCGTATAAATCGCTAAGCATCGGTTCGGCCTGACGGACTTCATGCAACAGAGCCGCTCCCCTTGCCCCACAGATATGCGTTAGCTTGCCCTCAAAGCGTTTGCTGATAAACCCCGCCGCCCGGCTTGCAATATTTACAAACTTACCGATCAAATCGCTATTGACCCGGGCCAGAAAGTCGTCGGCGTTGAAGTCGATGTCCTCATTGCGCCCCGAGAGTTTGGCTGCCAAGTAGTAGCGCAGCCATTCGGGGTTCATGCCCAGGCCCAGGTATTTGAGCGGGTCCAGGCCGGTGCCACGGCTTTTACTCATTTTTTCGCCGTTGTTCACGGTCAAAAAGCCATGCACAAAAATCTTGTCCGGTGCTTTGCGGCCGCTGAAATGCAGCATGGCCGGCCAGAATCAAGTGTGGAAGGTAACGATGTCTTTGCCGATGAAGTGGTACTGCTCCAAGCCGGGCTGGGCCATGTAGGCGGTGTAGTCCTGGCCGCGCTTGTCAAGTAGGTTTTTCAGCGAGGCCAGGTAGCCCACCGGCGCGTCAAGCCAGACATAAAAATACTTGCCCGGCGCATCCGGTATTTCGATGCCGAAGTAGGGCGCGTCGCGGCTGATGTCCCAGTCGCCCAGGCCTTCGCTGGTGCTGCCGTCCGGGTTGCTGCGCACGCTAAACCATTCTTTGACCTTGTTGGCGACTTCGGGCTGCAAGCGCCCGTCTTGCGTCCATTTTTGCAAAAACTCTACGCAGCGCGGATCGGACAATTTGAAGAAAAAATGCTCCGAGCTTTTCAGCTCAGGCCGCACGCCCGACAGCACCGACACCGGGTCGATCAAGTCGGTGGGCGCGTACACGGCGCCGCAGACTTCGCAGTTGTCGCCGTACTGGTTTTTGGCATGGCACTTGGGGCACTCGCCTTGGATAAAGCGGTCGGGCAAAAACATGTTTTTCGCCGGGTCGAAAAACTGCTCAATGGTTTTGCGGGCGATCAGTGAGCCGCCTTCGCTTTCGGGAATATCGCGCAGGTCGCAATAAATCTGGCGCGCCAGGTCGTGGTTTTCCGGGGCGTCGGTGCTGTGCCAGTTGTCAAAGCTGATGTGAAAGCCGTCCAGATAAGGCTTGCGGCCCGCCGCGATATCAGCCACAAACTGCTGCGGGGTTTTGCCGGCTTTCTCGGCGGCAATCATGATGGGTGCGCCGTGGGTGTCGTCGGCACAAACAAAATTCACCTGGTGGCCCTGCATGCGTTGAAAGCGCACCCAGATGTCGGCTTGGATGTACTCCATGATGTGGCCGATATGGAAGTTGCCGTTGGCGTAGGGCAGGGCGGTGGTGACAAAGAGTTGGCGGGGCATGGTGGCGTGGGTGCTTTTACAGCAGCCCGGACGAGAGACAAGGGGGCAATTTTAGACCGGCCAGCCGAAAAAGCTGCAGATCGCAGCCCTTTGCGCCAGCGCGTCGGCGCGGCCCAAGGCCATGAGTTCGCCGGTATAGGCCGCTTCAAACAAAAGATAGCTGGCCAGGGCTGCGCCCTTAGCGTCCTGCGGCGCATCCGAAATACCCACACCG
>CAMCJY010000215.1 GCA_945875225.1 Comamonas sp. lk
AAGATCGCGGCAAACGGGTACACGATGACGGTGTAATAGTCCAACTGAAATGCGGTGGCGCTGAACATCGCAAAGCTTACGAAAAAGCTGGCGCACAAATACACGAAGGCATCTCGCTGGCTGCTGGCCGAGCCCGCAAATGACCTTAGACCCGACCAGACTGCAGCGCCAAAAGAGGCGACCCAGGGCAAAAAAGCCCACAGAAATACATGCACAAAGTACCAGGGATTACCGCCATCGTTCGTGATGGGGCCTGAATTGAAAAAGCGACCAAACTGGCTGTCCCAAAAGAAAAAACGGATGCCCGAGACGCCCTGGCGGCCGAACACGGTTTTCTCCGGGTGCAAATCAAACTGCCAGTACAAAGCAACTAACTCTGGTGCGGTAAACAACACTGTCAGGCCAAGCATCAACCACCAACGCAGGCGCAGTAATTGCGTCAAGCGTCCTTGATAAGCCCACAAAAAAAACAGTCCGCTACCGATAGTGACCAGCGTAAAAACGCCTTTGGTCATCAGTGCGCAGGCGCTAAACAAGGCCGCCAACAACAAATGTTTGGCCCGACCCGTCGCATCCAGACGCAGGCAGTAATAGCAGGCACCCATGACGCTCCCGTTCAAGAAGGCCTCGGCCTTTAAGGCGCTGGTGGTGTACATCACATGGTAAGTTGACAGATACACCAGCAAGGCCAGCAAGGCGGCATCGCGCCCATACAGCGTACGCGCCAGGCGGTAGGTGTAATAGCCTCCCAGCACATGGAACACAAAGCCCGGCAGGATGTAGCTGCCAGCGCTAATGCCAAATAGCTTGAAAAAAAGCGCGCCCATCCAAAACGGGAAATGCGGTTTGTCCAGCCAGTCTTTGCCGTCTAGCACCAGCGACAGGTAGTCGCCACTTTGGAGCATATGCTGGGCCAGAGCTGCGTACAGCACCGAGTCGCCCTCGTTGATGATGGGCGTGAGCATACTGGCCGCGTTGACCAGCAGCGTGAGCACCATCAGCGCCCAAAGTACCCGGGCCAGGCCGGGGCTGATGGCGGGGCTGCCGGTCACAGGGTCAGGATGGTGCAACCGCTTGTTTTGCGCGCTTCCAGATCCCGGTGCGCTTGCTGCACGTCTTGCAGTGCATAGCGTTGGCCGATGTGGATCTGGACCTTGCCGCTGGCGACCAGATCCATCAAATCATCGGCCATTTCCTGCGTGCGTTCGCGCGTGGAAATATGACTAAAAAGAGTCTGGCGGGTTACGTAAATCGAGCCCTTGGGTCCGAGAATGCCAGGCGAAAAAGGCGCTACCGGCCCCGAAGCATTGCCAAAGCTGGCCATCAGACCAAAGGGCGACAAGCAATCAAGCGACTTATCCCAGGTGTCTTTACCTACCGAGTCATAAACTACTTTGACGCCCTTGCCGTCGGTAATTTCCTTTACCCGCGCCAGAAAATCTTCCTTGGCGTAGTTGATGACATAGGCCGCGCCATTGGCCTTGGCCAACGCGCATTTGTCGTCCGAGCCCGCTGTGCCGATAAGCTGCAAGCCCAGGGCTTTGGCCCATTGGCAGGCAATCAAACCCACGCCACCGGCAGCGGCATGGAACAAAATGAAGTCACCGGCCGCCAAACCGCCTTGCGGCTGGGTGCGCTTGAGCAGGTATTGCACCGTCAGGCCCTTGAGCATCATGGCAGCGCCAGTTTCAAAGCTGATGTCATCGCGCAATTTGCATACGCACTTGGCAGGCATCACACGACACTCGCAATAAGCGCCGGGCGGCTGGCTGGCGTAGGCAGCGCGGTCGCCTACTTTCAGGTGGGTCACGCCCTCGCCCACGGCTTCGATCACGCCAGCGGCCTCCATGCCCAGTTGCACCGGCAAATTCATGGGGTACAAACCGCTGCGCTGATACACGTCCAGGTAATTAAGGCCAATCGCATGGTGGCGGATACGCACCTCGCCGGCGCCGGGCTCACCGACAGCTATTTCCACCAGATGCATTTGCTCGGGGCCGCCGTGCTGGTCAATTTGGATGGAGCGGGACAAGGGTGAGGACATGGGTAGGCTCCAGCGAAGAGTGATTGAATAAACCCGTTGATTATCCCGCCATCGACCAAAGTAGGCGGGCCAGTCGCTATTGCCCGAGCGCACGGACTGGTTACAGTGCAGCTATGAGCGCACCCTCCCCCCTGCACATGAGCGGTAAAGCGGCGCTATTGCTGACGCTGGCCACCATCCTGTGGGCCGGTAATGCTGTCATCGGTCGCATGGTGCAAGAGCTGATTTCGCCGATGACGCTCAATTTGTTTCGCTGGTTGATCGCTTTTTGCGTGCTGCTACCCATGGCAGGCTGGGTGCTGCGCAAAGACAGCCCGCTGTGGGCGCAATGGCGGCGCTTTGCCCTGCTCGGGGCGCTGAGCATCGCCAGCTACAACGCCATGCTCTACCTGGCGCTGACCACCTCCACCGCCATGAACGTGACGCTGGTGGGCGCCAGCACGCCAGTGTGGATGCTGCTCATCGGGCGTTTTTTCGTTGGCACGCCGGTGTCCGCGCGGCCATTGCTGGGCGCGGTTGTGTCTATTGCCGGTGTGGTGCTGGTGATGTGCCGCGGCCAGTGGGACATTCTGGTGGGCTTTCATTTGGTGGCCGGAGATGTGTACATGCTGATCGCCGCCATCGGATGGGCGTTTTACAGCTGGCTGCTGGCCCACCCCAGCGCCGAGTCGGCACCGATTCGCGCCGACTGGGCAGCGTTTTTGCTGGCGCAAACGGTCTTTGGCCTGGTCGGTGCCCTGGGCTGCGCCTCGCTGGAATGGACGCTGACCGATGCCCGGCTGGAGCTGGGCTGGCCACTGGCCGCTGCGCTGGCGTTTATCGGGCTCGGGCCTGCGGTCTTGTCTTACCGCGCCTGGGGTGCCGGGGTGGCCCTGGTCGGGCCCTCGGTGGCCGGGTTTTTTATGAACCTTATTCCGCTTTTCGCTGCTCTCTTGTCCACGCTTTTTTTAGGAGAGTCACCGCAACTATTTCATGCAGCGGCGTTTGCGCTGATTGCGGCGGGCATTGTCTTGTCGGCGCGCAAGACGGCACCGGCCAAAACTGAGGCCTAGATTCGCGCATTGTGGGTCGGCCCGGTTTCCAATAACCAGCAAAGCAATTTGGCGCCGGCCACCAAAATCTAGCTAAAACGTACCGCCAAAAGCTCCGCCGTCGAGCAACAGGTTTTGGCCGGTGATAAAGCCGGCCAGTGGGCTGCATAAAAACGCGCAGGCAGCACCGAATTCTTCTGGCGTGCCAAAGCGCTGGACCGGTATGCCTTTGCGGCGTGTGTCGGCCAGGGCTTCCACGCTTTGACCGGTTTTTTGTGCCGCGCTGGCAAACAGGCCTTGCAAGCGGTCGGTGTCAAACGGGCCGGGCAGCAAGTTGTTGATCGTCACGCCCTGGGCGGCGATGCCGGAGCGCGCCAAGCCAGCGACAAAACCCGTCAGACCACTGCGCGCGCCGTTGGACAAGCCCAGCATGTCGATAGGCGCCTTCACCGCACCCGAGGTGATGTTGATGATGCGGCCAAAGCCACGTGCAGCCATGCCATCGACGGTGGCTTTGATCAGTTCAATGGGCGTCAGCATATTGGCGTCCAGCGCGCGCAGCCAGGCATCGCGGTCCCAGTCACGGAAGGTGCCGGGTGGCGGTCCGCCGGCGTTAGTGACCACGATGTCAAAGTCGCTACGGATGGCGAATACGGCGGCACGGCCCTCGGGGGTGGTGATATCTGCCGCGCAATGAAGTACCTGCGCGCCGCTGGCAGCGGCATCCTCAGCGACCAGTTGTGCGGCGGCAGCGGCCAGCACATCGGGCCTGCGCGCCACCATGAGCACATGCACGCCCTCGCGCACCAGGGCTTGCGCGCAGCCAAAACCCAAACCGCGGCTAGCGCCGCATACCAAAGCCCAACGGCCCTTTATTCCTAAGTCCATGCCTTACTCCACAGTTCAAAAAATGTAATGACGCCCGATCCGCCTGGTAGCCGGGTCAGCATGGCCGGATGCTAAGCGCTTATTGCGCAGGCGCAGCCGCAGGCGCCACCACCAGCGGGCTGCGCGTACAAACAAACACACCGGCCACCACCAGCACCGTGCCGCCCAGCACCCAGGCGGTCAAGGGCTCGTCCAAAAACACGGCAGCCATCATCAAGGTCGACATGGGGCCGACCATACCCACCTGCGCTGCCAGACCGGCGCCTAAGCGTTCAATGCCCATCAT
>CAMCJY010000216.1 GCA_945875225.1 Comamonas sp. lk
ACGATGGCGCATTTGGCCGTGTGCCGCCGCCTGGGGGTGGCCATGGTGATTGGTACCACTGGCTTTAGCGAGCCCCAAAAAGCAGAGATAGCCCAGGCGGCCAAAGATATCCCCATCATGCTGGCGCCCAATATGAGCGTGGGTGTGAACGTGACTCTGAAGTTG
The DNA here is from genome assembly GCA_945875225.1 of Comamonas sp. lk. Classification (GTDB taxonomy): domain Bacteria; phylum Pseudomonadota; class Gammaproteobacteria; order Burkholderiales; family Burkholderiaceae_C; genus Allorhodoferax. The sequence continues at coordinate 166 of CAMCJY010000216.1, forward strand.
CTGGAACTGGCCGCTAAGGCCATGGCCACGGGTTATGACATCGAAATCATCGAGGCGCACCACCGCCACAAGGTGGACGCGCCCTCGGGCACGGCCTTAAAAATGGGCGAGGTGATCGCCCAGGCGCAGGGGCGCACACTGGCCGATTGCGCGGTCTACACCCGCGAAGGCATTACCGGCGAGCGCGACCCATCGAGCATCGGTTTTGCCACAATTCGCGGTGGCGATATTGTGGGCGACCACACGGTGCTGTTTGCCGGTACGGGCGAGCGTATCGAGATCAGCCACAAATCATCCAGCCGCTCCACCTATGCCCAGGGCAGCTTGCGCGCGGTGCGTTTTTTGGCGGGCAAGCAAACCGGTATGTTCGATATGTTCGACGTGCTGGGTCTGCGCTAAGCAGGGTTGGGCATGTTCGAAGGCGACGCAGTGCATAAAGCGGTAGCGGGGCTGCTGCTGCTCATGTCCTTGGCCAGTTGGTCCATCATGGTGTGGAAAAGCTTTTTCCTGCGCAGCGCGCTGGCGGGCTTGGAGCGCGGCATCGCGGCCTTTTGGCAGGCGCCCGATGTGGAGCAGGCGCTGCACAGCGTGCCCATTTTTGACCGCGCCGCGCTGCTGACGCCCTTGATTGAAGCGGGCCGGCGCCAGATGCGCCAGGATGCCCAGCCCCGGCTGGCGGCGCAAGGCTCGAGCGCCCAGCAATTGACGCGCGTGCTGCGCGATGCCTTGCAGACCGGTGTGCGCCGCTTGCAGTCCGGGCAGGTCATTTTGGCCAGTGTGGGCTCGATGGCGCCATTTGTCGGGCTGCTCGGTACGGTGTGGGGTATTTACGGGGCTTTGGCGACGATTGCGCAGGCCGGGCAAATCAGCATTGCGCAAGTGGCCGGCCCGGTGGGCGAGTCCTTGATCATGACGGCTGCGGGCTTGGCGGTGGCCATTCCGGCGGTGCTGGGCTACAACCTGCTGGGGCGGCTGATCGGGCGTATAGAAGCCGATCTGGAGGGCTTTGCCCGGGATGTGCGTGAGTTGCTGGTGTACCAAAGCCAGGCGACTGCCTATCCGCCAGACGGCGCCTTGGACTAAAGTCCCAGCCATGGCTTTCGGTCGCCTTCAAGCCAAGCGCAGCGATGCGCCTATGAGCGACATCAACATGACGCCCCTGATCGACGTGATGCTGGTGCTGCTGGTGATCTTCATCATCACCGCGCCCATGATGCTCAGCGCCGTCAAGGTGGACCTGCCCAAGGTCAGCGCCGCTGCCAGCAGCCAAAGCGATGCGCAACCTCTGGCGGTGACCATCGACCAGGCGGGTGTGGTCTATGTGCAGGAGCAGCGCTTGCAGGGTGCGGCTTTGCAACAGGCCTTGCAGCAAGCGGCCCAGCGCAACCCGACCACCGAGGTGCAGCTGCGTGCCGACGCTGCCGTTCCCTATGGGCGGGTGGTGGAGTTCATGGCGCTGGCCAATGCAGCCGGCTTGAGCCGCATTGGCTTTGTGACTGAAAAGCCGCGCTAAGAGTTTGGACGCTGGCTGGTGTGCACCTTGGGCCGCCTGCGCAGGCTCGGCGGCTTGCGCGCCTAAAATGCCTGTTGCCTCCAAGCCCTTACCCCAATGCAAGACAAGTACCAACACACAGCCATAGAGCAAGCCGCCCGTGACCATTGGGCGCAGCCTTTGTGGAACGGCCACGAGGCCTACCGCGTGAACGAAGACGCCGGCAAAAATAAGTTTTACGCCTGCTCCATGCTGCCTTACCCCAGCGGCAAGCTGCACATGGGCCATGTGCGCAACTACACCATCAATGACATGCTGACGCGCTATTTGCGCATGAAGGGCTATAACGTTTTGATGCCCATGGGCTGGGATGCGTTTGGCCTGCCGGCCGAAAACGCAGCGCTGAAAAACGGCGTGCCACCTGCCAAGTGGACTTACGACAATATTGCTCACATGAAGCAGCAGATGCAGGCCATGGGCCTGGCTATCGACTGGAGCCGCGAAGTGGCTACCTGCGACCCGAGTTATTACAAGTGGAACCAGTGGCTGTTTTTGAAGATGCTCGATATTGGCGTGGCCTACCGCAAGACCCAGGTGGTGAACTGGGACCCGGTGGACCAGACGGTGCTGGCCAATGAGCAAGTGATTGACGGGCGCGGCTGGCGCACCGGCGCGCTGGTGGAAAAGCGCGAGATTCCGGGTTACTACTTGAAGATTACCGATTACGCGCAAGAGCTGCTCGACCATGTGCAAACCGGCCTGCCCGGCTGGCCCGAGCGCGTCAAGCTGATGCAGGAAAACTGGATCGGCAAGAGCGAAGGGGTGCGCTTTGCCTTTCCCCACACTATCCAAGATGCCAGTGGCGTATTGATCGGTGACGGCCGCATGTATGTGTTCACCACGCGGGCCGACACCATCATGGGTGTGACGTTTTGCGCGATGGCGCCTGAGCATCCCCTGGCCCAGCATGCGGCCTTGACTAACCCGGTATTGGCGGCGTTTATCGAGGAATGCAAAGCCGGTGGTACTACCGAAGCCGAGTTGGCGGTGAAAGAAAAGGCCGGTATGGATACGGGCCTGATAGTGACACATCCTTTGACCGGGGAGCCGGTGGCGCTGTGGGTGGGCAACTATGTGCTGATGAGCTACGGCGATGGCGCGGTGATGGGCGTGCCGGCGCATGACGAACGGGATTTTGCGTTTGCTTTGAAATATGGCTTGGCGATTCGGCAAGTCGTTGCTGTTGCTTCTTCTGTTTCTTCTGCCTCGGGGGCGGTCACACCAAGGCCTACGGATCGTGAAGGAGTTTCCTCTTCTGCTTCGGGGGCGGTCACACCAAGCCCTACGCCGGGTTCCTCCTCCGCAGGCTCAATGTCGGTACCCGGCGCAGGCCTTGGCGTGGCCGCGTCGCGTGCCGAAGGTGCCGAAGCTTCTGTTTCCAATACGGCCTCGCGCGCTGACGAGGACCATGCATTTTTGGCTTTTGCCGCGGGCGTTTGGCAGGATTGGTACGCGGAAAAAGGTGCGGGGGTGGCGGTGCAGTCGGGCAAGTACGACGGGCTGGGCTTTAAGGCGTGTTTGGACGCAGTAGCAGCTGATTTGTCGGCGCTGGGGCTGGGCGAGAAAAAGACCACTTGGCGGCTGCGCGACTGGGGCGTGTCGCGCCAGCGTTATTGGGGCACGCCGATTCCTATCATCCATTGCGATGAACACGGCGCGGTGCCGGTGCCTGAGAAGGATTTGCCGGTGGTGCTGCCGCTCGATTGCATTCCGGATGGCTCGGGCAATCCGCTGCACAAGCACGAAGGTTTTCATGCAGGTGTGACTTGCCCGGTGTGCGGCAAAGCAGCGCGGCGCGAGACTGACACCATGGATACCTTTGTCGATTCGAGCTGGTACTACATGCGCTATTGCGACCCGGCTAACGGCGATGCTATGGTGGCCGAAGGCGCGGCCTATTGGGCGCCTATGGACCAGTACATCGGCGGTATCGAGCACGCGATATTGCACCTCTTGTATGCGCGCTTTTGGACCAAGGTGATGCGCGATTTGGGGCTGGTGAAAGTCGATGAACCGTTTACCAAATTGCTCACCCAAGGCATGGTGCTCAACCATATTTATTCGCGCCGCTCCGACAAAGGCGGCAAAGATTATTTTTGGCCGCAGGATGTAGAGCATGTGCAGGACACTTCGGGGAAAGTCACAGGCGCCCGCCTGATTAAGGCGGTGGGCGATTTACCCGCCGGCACCGCTATTGACTACGAAGGTGTGGGCACGATGTCCAAGTCCAAAAACAATGGCGTGGACCCGCAGGACTTGATCGAGAAATACGGCGCCGATACCGCGCGTCTGTACACCATGTTCACTTCGCCGCCAGAGGCCACGCTCGAATGGAACGACGCGGGGGTGGAAGGCAGTTACCGCTTTTTGCGCCGTGTTTGGAATTTTGGCTGCAAGTTGTCGGCGCTGGACTTGGCGGGTGCGCACGCTGCGCTGGGCGCTGATGGTGGCTTGGCGGCGGTGGCGTTTTCGAAAGAGGCTAAGGTGCTGCGTTTGGAAATGCATAC
>CAMCJY010000217.1 GCA_945875225.1 Comamonas sp. lk
GAACAGCCAATTTCTTTTTTTTGGGCCTGTTAGAGACTTTGGTGCGAGCGCTTGCGATACGGATTTGCGTGCTGAGAGGGGTGGCCGCGGCAGTCGTAGTCAATGGCTTGGGGCTTGGCTACTTTCTTTTGGCAAAGCAAAAGAAAGTAGCTCGGCCAACCGGCCGAAACCTGTATTTAATGAAACATTGAGCAACAACTGAAATGCTAAAAATTACCTGCCCCTGGTGCGGTCCGCGCGCCGAAAGTGAATTTAGCTGTGGCGGCGAGGCGCATATTGCGCGGCCGCTAGATACCGATGCCCTGAGCGATGCGCAATGGGGCGACTATTTATTCATGCGCAAAAACCCCAAAGGGCTGCACCGCGAACAATGGTTGCACGCAGCCGGTTGCCGCCGCTGGTTCAATGCCGAGCGCAATACCGTGAGCTACCAGTTCAGCAAGTTTTACAAACCCGGCGAAAACCCCGACGGTGCGCCCGGCGCAGGAGCCGCAGCATGAGCGGGCAACGTGTACCTAACCTGGGCAGCCGCATCGACCGCAAAATCCCGGTCCGCTTCACCTTCAACGGCCGCAGCTTTAGCGGCTATGGCGGCGACACCCTGGCTTCGGCCCTGCTGGCGGCAGGCGAAAGTTTGTTTTCGCGGTCCTGGAAATACCACCGTCCACGCGGCATCGTGACCTCCGGTATTGAAGAACCGTCTGCGCTGGTGCAGGTCGAGCGCGGCGCGCACACCATTCCCAACGCCAAGATGCCCGAGGTCGAGTTGTACGAGGGCTTGTATGCCGAGAGCGTCAACGGCTGGCCGGGTTTGCTCTCGCGCCTGCTCAGTCCCAACCGCTGGGGCACGCCCCTGTTTCCGGCTGGTTTTTATTACAAAACTTTTATGTGGCCGGCCAAGGCCTGGATGTTTTACGAGCGATTTATCCGCAAGGCCGGCGGTCTGGGCGCAGCGCCTGAGGTGCAAGACACGTCGCGCTACGTGCACCAGAACATCCATTGCGATGTGTTGGTAGCCGGCGGCGGTATCGCCGGTCTGGCCGCAGCGCTGGCTGCGGGGCGCAGCGGCGCGCGGGTGATCGTGGCCGAGTTGCAAGCCGAGCTCGGTGGCGCAGCGCACCGCTGCACCGGCACCATAGACGGCCACTCGGCCAGCGACTGGGTGCGCGCTGCGGTGGCCGAACTGCAAGCCATGCCCGATGTGCGCATCATCTCCCGGGGCGTGGTGTTTGGTTACCACGATTACAACTTCTTAACGGTGCGCGAAGCGCTGAGCGACCACCTGCCTTTGGCGCAGCGCCAGGGCTTTCGCGAGCGCCTATGGCGCGTGCGTGCAAGCCAAGTGGTGCTGGCCACTGGCGCGCATGAGCGGCCCATGGTGTTTGGCAATAACGACTTGCCCGGTGTGATGCTGTCGTCGGCGCTGGCCGATTACGCCACGCTGTACGGCGTACTCGCGGGTAAAAACATCGTGCTGCTGACGAATAACGACAGCGCCTATGCCGACGCCATGGTGCTGCATAAAGCCGGCGCACAAGTGAGCGTGGTCGATGCCCGCGCGGGCAGCACACCTGCCGGTGGTTTGGCCGAAAAAGCGCAAAACGCCGGTATCACTGTGCTACGCAACCATGTGCCGGTGCAAGCCCATGGCAGCGTGCGCGTGAGCAGCATAGAACTGGCCGCGATGAACGGCGGCAAGGCCAGCGGCGCGCGGCGCGTGCTGGCCTGCGACACGCTGGGCATGGCCGGTGGCTGGAACCCGGCGATCCACTTGTATTCGCACGCGGGCGGCAAAGCAGTGTGGAACGAGACCTTGTGCTGCTTCACGCCCGGCGCAGCAATCGCTGACCAACAGATTGTGGGCGCCGGCGCCGCCCAGTTCGGTTTGGCGCAAACGCTGGCAGCGGCCAGCCAGGCCGGTGCACAAGCCGCGCACAGCGCAGGCTTTGCAGCGCAGGCCAGCAGCTACCAAGTCAGCGAAGCAGCGGCTGAGGCGATAGCGCCTTTTTGGATTGCCGAAACCGGCCAGGCAGTGTCACGCCGCAGCAAAGCCTTTGTCGATTACCAAAACGATGTGGGCGCAGCGGACATTGAACTGGCGGTGCGCGAAGGCTTTGAGTCGATTGAACATATCAAACGCTACACCGCCATGGGCTTTGGCACCGACCAGGGCAAGCTGGGCAATATCAATGGCATGGCCCTGGCCGCACGCGCATTGGGCAAGCCCATCGGCCAGGTGGGCACCACCACCTTTCGGCCTAATTACATCCCCATCACCTTTGGCACCTTGGCCGGTGTGGACCGGGGCGATTTGTTTGACCCAGCGCGCCACACCAGCCCGCACCAGTTGCATATTGCCGCCGGTGCATTATTTGAAGACGTGGGCCAGTGGAAGCGCCCCTGGTACTTCCCCAAGGGCAATGAATCTATGCACCAGGCGGTACACCGCGAAGTGATGGCGGTGCGCGAAGGCGTGGCCATCATGGACGCATCGACGCTGGGCAAGATTGATATCCAAGGCCCGGACGCTGCCAAGCTACTGAACTGGATATACACCAACCCCTGGCTCAAGCTAGAAGTCGGTAAGGCGCGCTATGGCCTGATGCTGGACGAAAACGGCATGGTCTATGACGACGGCGTCACTGTGCGCCTGGGCGAGAACCATTTTGTGATGACCACAACCACCGGCGGCGCTGCGCGTGTGCTCGGTTGGATGGAGCGCTGGGTGCAAACTGAATGGCCCGATATGCAGGTCTATATGACCAGCGTGACCGACCACTGGAGCACCTTCGGCCTGGTCGGCCCCCAAGCGCGGGCGGTGCTGGAAAAAGTCTGCAAAGACGTGGACTTGTCGCTGGCCGCCTTCCCCTTTATGAGCTACCGCGAGGGCACGGTGGCCGGTGTGACGGCGCGCATTATGCGTATCAGTTTTTCGGGTGAGTTGTCCTTCGAGGTGAACGTGCCTTCGCACTACGGCGCCTCGGTCTGGGCTGCACTGATGGCTGCGGGCGAAGCGTTCAACATCACGCCTTACGGCACCGAAACCATGCACGTGCTGCGCGCGGAAAAAGGCTACATCATTGTCGGCCAGGATACCGATGGCTCGGTGACACCGCATGACCTAGGAATGGGTGGCATGGTGTCCAAAACCAAAGACTTTTTGGGTCGCCGTTCGCTGTCGCGCAGCCACACCGCAGGCCCCAACCGCAAAGAACTGGTGGGCTTGCTCACCGAAGACCCGGCCATCGTGCTGTCCGAAGGCGCGCAAATTACCGAAGTGGGTGCGCCCGCAGTTACGCCGGTGCCCATGCTGGGCCATGTGACTTCGAGCTACTACAGCCCCGCGCTCAAGCGCTCGATTGCCATGGCGCTGGTGCGTAACGGCCAGCAGCGCAGCGGCCAGCAAGTGCAAATACCGCTGGCCGATGGCCGCACCGTGCGCGCCACCGTGGGCAGCACCGTGTTTTACGATCCTGAAGGAAAACGCCACCATGTCTGATGCTGTTTTGCAAAGCCCTCTGGCGCCCTTGTTAGGCGCGGGCGACAAGTCTTTGGTGGTCGATGGCCAAGCTGTCACCCTGGGCGAAGCGCCCTTAAGGGACATGCTCAATTTGCGCGGCAATCCGGCAGATGCCGCGTTGTGTAGCGCCGTGCAAACCGTCACTGGTTTGGCACTGCCCTTAGTAGCCAATACCGCCAGTGTGGGCGCAGATCGCCAACTACTCTGGCTCGGGCCGGACGAGTGCTTGTTGCAATGCCCTATCGGGCAGGGCGCGGCGCTGGAAGTCGCGCTACGCCAGGCACTGGCCGGTCAGCATTTTGCTATCGTGAACGTGGGCCACGGCAATACCGTGCTGCGCGTGCAAGGACCGGGCGCGGCGGACTTGCTCTCGCGCGGCTGCCCCTTGGACTTTCACGCCAGCGTTTTTGCCGCCGGCCAGGTCGCGCAAAGCCATATCTCACGCGCCAATGCCACCATTCTTTGCAAGCAAGCGGGCAGCCACTACGAAGTCACCGTGCGCCGCAGCTTTGCCGACTACCTGTTTCGCTGGCTTTGCGCCGCAGCTGGTGCATGAGCTTTGCGCTCGGGATAGATACCGGCGGCACCTTTACCGACGCGGTGTTGCTCAATGCGGCGCGCGAGGTGGTGGCGGCGTCCAAAAGCCTGACCACCCGCTTTGACTTGGCGCAGGGCATTGCCGCGTCTTTGGACG
>CAMCJY010000218.1 GCA_945875225.1 Comamonas sp. lk
GGGATGGTGCCAGCAGCGCGCGGGTCGCGCTCCACCGCCATGCGCAAGGCGCGGGCAAAGGCTTTGAACACCGTCTCGCACTGGTGGTGCGCGTTCTCGCCTTTGAGGTTGTCTATGTGCAGCGTGGCACCGGCATGGTTGACAAAGCCCTGGAAAAATTCATGGGCCAACTGGGTGTCAAAGCCGCCTATCATGCCGCTCTTAAACGGCACGTCCATCTCCAAGCCGGGACGGCCTGACAGGTCGATGACCACGCGCGAAAGGGCTTCGTCCAGCGGCACATAGGCGTGGCCGTAACGGCGAATGCCTTTTTTGTCGCCCAGCGCTTGGGCAAAGGCTTGGCCTAGCGTAATGCCCACGTCTTCCACGGTGTGGTGGCCGTCGATATGCAAATCGCCCTGGGCCTGGATGTCTAGGTCGATCAAGCCGTGGCGGGCAATCTGGTCGAGCATATGGTCAAAAAAGCCGATACCTGTGGACAACTGGGCCTGGCCGCTGCCGTCCAGATTCAGGGCGACCCGGATGCGGGTTTCGGCGGTGTTGCGTGTCACTTCGGCGCTGCGAGAGCTGCCTTCGCCCGTAGGCTGTGGCAGCACGCTTAACAGGCTGGAAGATGTGTCAGTCATAAAGAGGCCTCAAGCGCTGCAAGGAGCAGCGTGTTTTCAGGGGCTGTGCCCACCGTCAGTCGCAGACAGTTGGCCAGCAGCGGGTGCATTGTAGAAACGTTCTTCACCAAAATCTGACGCTTTTTCAGCGTCTCATGCAGACGCGCCGCCGCGTCAGACTCGCCCGACACGCGCAGCAGAATCATATTCGCCTGGCTGGGAAAGGGCTGCAGGCCGGGCAAGGCGGCCAGTGCGGCCAGCAGGCGCTCGCGCTCGCTGCAGATTAATTGCGCCTGCGCGGCAAACACAGCCGCATGCTCCAGGGCGAAGAGCGCGCATTCGGCATTGAGCACGCTGACGTTATAGGGCGGGCGCACTTTGTCCATTTGCGCCAGCAGGGCCGCCGGCGCCAGCGCATAGCCCAGGCGCACACCGGCCAGGCCGAATTTGGACAGGGTGCGCATCAGCACTACCTGGGCGTTAGCGGCCGGGTCGCGGCGGATTTCGTCCAGCCAGGTGCTGGCCGCAAAGGGCTGGTAGGCCTCGTCCACCACCACCAGCGCGCCGTAAGCGCTGGCTTGGGCAATCAGGCGGCGCAGTACTTTCGCGTCCCACAAATTAGCGGTGGGGTTGTTGGGGTAAGCCAAGTACACGATGGCCGGCTGGTGCTGCGCGATGGCGGCAGACATGGCGGTTTCGTCCAGCGAAAAGTCTGCTTGCAATGGCACACCCACAAAGCCCAGGCCTTGCAATTGGGCGGACATGGCGTACATCACGAAGCCAGGCTCGGGCGCAAGAATGCAGGCGCTGGGCCGGGCGCAGGCCATGGCCAGCATGGAAATTAGTTCGTCCGAGCCATTGCCCAGCGTCAGCCCATAGCCTGCAGGCAGGTCCACATAGCGCGCCAAAGCGGCGTGCAAATCTTGGATGCGCGCGCCCGGGTAGCGATTCAGGGCAACCCGGCCCAAGCGCTCGCCCAATTGCGCTTGCAAGTCTGGCAGCAAGGCGTAGGGGTTTTCCATGGCGTCCAGCTTGACCATGCCCGCAGCATCCTGCACTGCATAAGCGAGCATGGCTTGCACGTCGTCGCGGATAAAGCGCAAATCGGGTGTTGGCGTGTTCATGCTTGGTTTCCGTGCAACCGCATTTCAGCTGCGCGTGCATGGGCTTGCAAGCCTTCTCCATGCGCCAACACTGACGCAGTCTGGCCCAGTGTTTGCGCACCCGCCTCGGACACCTCAATCAAGCTGCTGCGCTTTTGAAAATCGTAGACCCCCAAGGGCGAAGAAAACCGCGCCGTGCCGGAGGTGGGCAACACATGGTTGGGGCCAGCGCAATAGTCGCCCAGGCTTTCGCTGGTGAAGGCGCCCAGAAAAATCGCGCCTGCGTGAATCAGCAAAGGCTCCCACTGGTGCGGGTCGCGGCTGCTTACCTCCAAGTGCTCGGGCGCGATGCGGTTGCTGATGGCGCAGGCCTCTTGCATGCTGCGCGTATGTATCAGGGCGCCGCGCCCGTTGAGCGAGGCGGCGATGATGTCGCGCCGTGGCATCTCGGGCAGCAGTTTGTCGATGGACGCTTGCACCGCGTCAATGAAAGCCGCATCCGGGCACAGCAATATGCTTTGCGCCAGTTCATCGTGCTCGGCCTGGCTGAACAAATCCATGGCTACCCAGTCGGGCGGCGTGCTGCCGTCAGCCAGCACGAGTATTTCTGAGGGGCCCGCAATCATGTCGATGCCGACCGTGCCGAATACGCGCCGCTTGGCCGCTGCCACATAGGCGTTGCCCGGCCCGGTGATTTTGTCTACGCGGGGGACGGTCGCGGTGCCGTAGGCCAGCGCAGCCACCGCTTGCGCGCCGCCGATGGTGAAAGCGCGGCTGACGCCGGCCACATAGGCCGCTGCCAGCACCAGTTCGTTGCGCTCGCCGCGTGTGGCGGTCTTGCCGCTGCCGGCCGCGCCGCCGGTGGCTACGCTGCCGCGCACCGGGGTGGGCACCACCATGATGATTTCGCCCACGCCGGCTACGTGAGCGGGAATGGCGTTCATGAGCAAGCTCGACGGGTAGGCCGCTTTGCCGCCGGGCACGTAAATACCGGCACGGTCCAGCGGTGTGACTTTCTGGCCCAGCAAACTGCCGTCGGCGTCGCGGTACTGCCAGCTTTCGCCGCAGGCTTTCTTTTGTGCTTCGTGGTAGCTGCGTATGCGTGCAGCGGCGTCTTGCAAAGCGCGTTTTTGGGCTTCGGGTAGGCCATCGAAAGCAGCTTTGAAATCGGCTTGATGCAACTCCAGGTCGGCCACAGTAGCGGCCTGCAAACCGTCAAAACGTGCGGTGTAGTCCAGCACCGCAGCGTCGCCGCGCGCTTTCACATCGGCCAGGATGTCGGCCACGCGCTGCTCAATGGCCGCATCGGTATCGGCCGACCAATGCAGGCGCTGTTGAAACAGGGCTTCGAAATCAGCCTGGGCAGTGGACAGGCGTAAGGGTCGGGCGTTCATGCTGGAGAGCACCATGCCGTTTATGCGCCGCTGGGTCCGCTTGCGCCCACGACCGCGCCAAAGGCGTCGATGATGCGGCGTATGGGTTCGCGCTTGAGCTTTAAAGCTGCCTGGTTCACGATCAGGCGCGAGCTGATGTCCATGATGCGCTCGACTTCGATCAAATTATTGGCTCGCAAGGTGTTGCCGGTGGACACCAAATCGACGATGGCATCGGACAAGCCCACCAGCGGCGCCAACTCCATGCTGCCGTAGAGCTTGATCAAATCTACATGCACGCCTTTGCTGGCGAAGAACTCGCGCGCAATCGCCACGTACTTGGTAGCCACGCGCAGGCGCGCACCCTGACGCACCGCGTAGGCGTAATCAAAATCGGCACGCACCGCCACGCTGATGCGGCACTTGGCAATTTGCAAGTCCAGCGGTTGAAACAAACCGGCGCTGCCGCCGCCCCAATCGCCACCATGCTCTAACAAAGTGTCTTTGCCGGTAATACCCATATCGGCGCCACCAAACTGCACATAGGTGGGCACATCGGTGGCACGCACCACCAGCACACGCACGTCGGGCTGGTTGGTATCAAGAATGAGCTTGCGCGAACTTTCCGGGTCGTCGAGCACGCGGACGCCCGCGGCCTCCAGCAAGGGCACGGTTTCTTCAAAAATGCGGCCTTTGGACAAGGCGATGGTAATCATGGATGCGCTTCTTTAGATGTGCAAAACCATTTAACGGATGCGCTCAATATCGGCGCCCAGGCCGCGCAGCTTGCCTTCCATGCGGTCGTAGCCCCGGTCCAGATGATAAATCCGGTCCACCACCGTCTCGCCTTCGGCCACCAGGCCGGCGATGACCAAACTGGCCGAGGCGCGCAAATCGGTAGCCATCACCTTGGCACCGGACAAGCGCTTGACGCCCTGCACCACCGCCACTTTGCCTTCAATTTGGATATTGGCACCCAGGCGCAGCAACTCATTGACATGCATGAAGCGGTTTTCAAAAATCGTCTCGGTAGTGCGCGAGGCGCCTTCGGAAATACAGTTTAAGGCCATGAACTGGGCTTGCATGTCGGTCGGGAATCCGGGGTATTCGGTGGTGCGAAAACT
>CAMCJY010000219.1 GCA_945875225.1 Comamonas sp. lk
GATGTGGTGAAAGACATTTTGGACAGCCTCACACCACGCGAAGCCAAAGTGCTGCGCATGCGCTTTGGTATCGAAATGGCCAGCGACCACACGCTCGAAGAAGTGGGTAAGCAGTTTGACGTGACGCGCGAGCGCATCCGCCAGATTGAGGCCAAGGCGCTGCGCAAGCTCAAGCACCCCAGCCGCAGCGACAAACTGCGCAGCTTCACCGACACTTTGTAAGCCGGTGAGCGCACACGCCCAGCCTTTTGTGCTGGCCGGCGTCATGGGCTGGCCGGTGGCGCACTCGCGCTCTCCACTCATCCATGGCCACTGGATCGCCCACTACGGTCTGCGCGGCGCTTATGTGCCCCTGGCAGTGCAAGCGGGTCAACTGGAGCAAGCATTACGTGCCCTGCCGGTGCTGGGCTTTGCCGGGTGCAACCTCACTATTCCGCACAAGGTACAAGCGTTATCCGTCCTGGACCAGGTCGATCCGATTGCCCGGCGCATTGGCGCAGTCAACACCTTAGTAGTGCAGGCAGACGGCAGTTTGCGTGGCACCAATACCGACGCCTTCGGCTATATCGAAAGCCTGCGCGAGGCCCAGCCCGCCTGGGTGGCCGACAAGGGTCCGGCGGTGGTCTTGGGGGCTGGTGGCGCATCCCGCGCGGTGCTATGTGCGCTGATGGATGCGGGCGTGCCGCTGATCCGGCTTTGCAATCGCGATGGCGACAAAGCGCAGGCACTCGTGCAGGAGTTCGGCGCGGGGGTGCAGGCCTTGCCCTGGTCTGAACGCCATGCCGCGCTGCAAGGCGCTCAATTGCTGGTCAACACCACTAGCCTGGGCATGCAGGGGCAGGACGCGCTGGACATCCGCTTAGATGCGCTGCCAGAAAAGGCTGTGGTCTCCGACATTGTGTACCTGCCGCGCATCACGCCACTGCTGGCAGCTGCGCAGGCCCGAGGCAATCCGATCGCCGAAGGCCTGGGCATGCTCTTGCACCAAGCCCGCCCGGCATTTGCCGCTTGGTTCGGCACTATGCCCGCTATTTCTGAAACCCTTTTGCACACGGTACGTAGTAGTTTGTAAGCCCGTTTTTTCGAACCGCAGTTTGAAAGCTGCAGATTTTTAAGCATTTACCCCAAGGAAACTTCATGCATACCAGCCCCTCCGGCCTTCAATACGAAGACACCCTGCTAGGCGACGGCGATACCGCCACTGCCGGCCAACACGTGCGCGTGCATTACACCGGCTGGCTGTTTGAGGACGGCGAACAAGGTGAACAATTTGACTCCAGCAAGGATCGGGGCGACCCTTTTAGCTTCCGGCTGGGCGCGGGCATGGTGATCCAGGGCTGGGACGAAGGCGTCGTCGGTATGCAGGTGGGCGGTTGCCGCACCCTGATTATTCCGCCAGAGTTGGGCTATGGCAAACGCGGCGCCGGTGGCGTGATACCACCTAATGCCACCCTGAAGTTCGAGGTCGAACTGCTGTCCGTCTGAGGACACGCCATGGCCTGCCGCCCTGGGCTTAGAAAAAACCGCCGGTCGGCCTTGAAATAGGTCAACAGCACCCCATGTCGTTTTCACGCCGCATTTTTAACGGAATTTTTGGTAAGCACATGTCCGATAACGCCTCCCCCACCCCTTCCAACGAAGCCCAGCCCGACGCCAACGCGCAAGGCGCGGGCGCAGAACCTACCTTTGATGCCGATCCGCTGAGCGTCGCGCAAGCCCAATTGGCCGTTTTACAGGCCAAAAGCGCAGAATTGGCCGACCAGTACCTGCGCGCCAAGGCCGATGCCGAAAATGCACGCCGCCGCGCCGAAGACGAAATCACCAAAGCGCGCAAGTTCGCGGTGGAAAGCTTTGCCGAAAGCCTGCTGCCGGTGGCCGACAGCCTGGAGGCCGGTTTGGCCATCCAGGATGCCACCGCCGAGCAGATCAATGAAGGCGCGCAAGCGACCTTGCGCCAACTGATTGCCGCCCTGGAGCGCAACAAGGTCATCGCCATCAACCCTGAAACGGGTGCCAAATTTGACCCACACCACCACCAAGCCATCAGCGTAGTACCTGCCGAGCAGGAAGCCAATACCGTGGTGACGGTGCTGCAAAAAGGCTATTTGATTGCCGATCGCGTGCTGCGACCGGCGCTGGTGACGGTGGCGGCGCCGAAATAGGCAGCGCCAATTAACAGCCGGGTATTCATCGCGTCGCAGCCATTTAAGCAATTAGCGCGCCGAGCGGCTTGAAAAATGGGGTACTGCCCCGAACTTGAACGTATCAGTTTTATTGCATTAGCAGGAGTTTCATCATGGGAAGAATCATAGGAATTGACCTCGGCACCACCAACAGTTGTGTCGCCATCATGGAGGGCAACACGCCCAAGGTCATCGAAAACGCCGAGGGCGCACGCACCACGCCGTCCATCATTGCCTATCAGGAAGACGGCGAAGTGCTGGTTGGCGCGTCGGCCAAGCGCCAGTCGGTGACCAACCCGAAGAACACGCTGTATGCGGTGAAGCGCCTGATCGGGCGCAAGTTCACCGAAAAAGAAGTACAAAAAGACATCGAACTGATGCCTTACAAAATCGCCGCTGCCGACAATGGCGACGCCTGGGTGGAAGTGCGCGGCAACCGCATGGCACCGCAGCAGGTTAGCGCTGACATCCTGCGCAAAATGAAAAAAACCGCCGAGGATTACTTGGGCGAAGAAGTGACCGACGCGGTGATCACCGTGCCGGCATATTTCAATGACGCACAGCGCCAGGCCACCAAAGACGCCGGCCGCATTGCGGGGCTTGATGTCAAACGCATCATCAACGAGCCCACTGCCGCGGCCCTGGCCTTTGGCATGGACAAAAACGAAAAAGGCGACCGCAAGATTGCAGTCTATGACCTGGGCGGCGGCACGTTTGACGTCTCCATCATCGAAATTGCCGATGTCGACGGCGAGAAACAGTTTGAAGTGCTGTCCACCAATGGCGACACCTTCCTGGGTGGCGAGGACTTTGACCAGCGCATCATCGATTTCATCATCGCCGAATTCAAGAAAGACCAAGGCGTGGACCTCAGCCGGGATGTGCTTGCCCTGCAACGCCTAAAAGAATCGGCAGAAAAAGCCAAGATCGAGCTCTCCAGCAGCTCGCAGACCGACATCAACCTGCCCTACATCACGGCAGATGCAAGCGGCCCGAAACACTTGAACATCAAGCTCACCCGCGCCAAGCTCGAAGCCCTGGTGGAAGAGCTGATCGAACGCACGATTGCGCCTTGCCGCATGGCCATTAAAGACGCTGGCGTCAACGTGGCCGACATCCATGACGTGATCTTGGTAGGCGGCATGACGCGCATGCCCAAGGTGCAGGACAAGGTAAAAGAATTGTTTGGCAAAGAGCCGCGCAAGGACGTCAACCCCGACGAAGCGGTGGCCGTAGGCGCAGCCATCCAGGGCCAGGTGCTTTCGGGTGACCGCAAAGACGTCTTGCTGCTGGACGTGACCCCTTTGTCGCTGGGTATCGAAACACTGGGCGGTGTGATGACCAAGATGATCACCAAGAACACCACCATCCCGACCAAGTTTGCGCAAACTTTCTCCACCGCAGACGACAACCAACCGGCGGTCACCATCAAAGTGTTCCAGGGCGAACGCGAGATGGCTGCGGCCAATAAATCGCTGGGCGAGTTCAATTTGGAAGGCATTCCACCCTCGCCACGTGGCGCGCCGCAAATCGAGGTGTCTTTTGATATTGACGCCAACGGGATCTTGCATGTCGGTGCCAAAGACAAAGGCACGGGCAAGGAAAACAAAATCACCATCAAAGCCAACTCCGGTCTGACCGAAGCTGAGATTCAGCAAATGGTGAAAGACGCCGAACTCAACGCGGCCGATGACAAGAAAAAACTCGAAGTCATCCAGGCGCGTAATGAAGCCGAAGCCAATATGCACAGCGTCAAGAAGAGCTTGGGTGAGCACGGCGACAAGCTGGACGCCAGCGAAAAAGAAAAAATCGAAGCGGCGATCAAGGACCTCGAAGGCGTGATCAAGAGTGACGATAAAGAAAGCATCAGTTCCAAAAGCGCTGCGCTGATGGCCGCCAGCCAGAAGCTAGGCGAAAAAGTCTATGCTGACATGCAGGCCAAGCAAGCCGCTGAGGCCGCTGGCCCAGGCGCTGAGCAAGCTGCCAAGCC
>CAMCJY010000220.1 GCA_945875225.1 Comamonas sp. lk
CGGAATTTTTTGCCGGCAGTGGCTGCAGTCACAAAAGTGCCATACCAGTCACCTAGCATCCGCTCGGCTTTACAAAATACGCCGCCCTCATCACCCCAAACAAACCTTCCCGGAGCACCGCCCGTATGATCAGCAAACGAGTTTTTTCATCCTCTATTGTGTTAAGCGCCGTGCTGACACTTAGCGCTTGTGGTGGAGGTAGCACTACGATCGACCTTCAAGCCGTTGCCACCGAATTTTCGACCAAAGTCAGCAGCAACCTGTCTGCACTGACTACCAGCGCTGGCCTCAAATCCCAGGCTTTGCTCGATCTCTTCGACGACAAGTTTTTCGACGGCGGGGTCACCAAGGCTGCTTTGGTAGATTTGCTAGGCATCAACTCGACGACGCTGGGGACCAACCCAGAGTTGTCTTTGTTTCCCATGGCGACGGTCTCTAACGCCAAAGTTACGTGCGGTGACACCAATATTTGCACCCTGACCGGCACCCTTACCAATTCAGATGCCGATACCACCTCTGTCGACTTCAGCACCAAAGTGCTCGTCAATACGCGCGGCGTGTTTTTCTACGGTGATCAGTCATCGACCTCCTCGATTTAACTACCCATCAGCGCATTCAAAAGGTATTTCTCATGAGTCATAAATTTACCCTCCGCCAGACTACCGTTGCGGTAGCTTCTTTGATCGGTTTAATCGCTGTTGCTGGCGTGCAAAACGCAACAGCGGCTGAAAAAGCCAGTGCAAAGCCTGCAGGCACCTATGTCAGCGGTGACTTTCACAACCACTCGACTTGTTCGGACGGTTCTCTTTCAATGCAAAGGCTGATTGACAAGTCAGTGAAAACCTTCGGTCTGGACTGGTATGTACAGGCTGACCATGGCGGCCGTAGCGCCAGAAACTGCACCTTGAGAGAAGACCCGTTTGAGCCGGTTGCTCCAGCAATAGGACTGACCAACAGTTCTACTGGCCCGTTCCCGCCCGCTACCTACCCCACTGGCGGTCAACCCGCGTCTACGCTGAAAGGCCCCAACCTGTCTTGGGAGGCCACACTGCCCGGTGGCCGTGCTGCCATTAAGGGTGATGGCACTGACGTGCCTAAGCGCATGTGGGTCTGGCAAGAAATTCAGGAATTTCAGTACAAGGTCACTGAAGACGAGAGTCGCACTCGCCAGAAACCCATCTGGATGGGCTTGGAGCAAAACGCACCTGGTCACGAACACGTTTCTATGTCGGTGCTACAGGGCCAACGGCCTTGGCCTCAAGCGGGGGTGATGGGCAATGCCAACCTGCAAGCCCAGTACGAGTACTGTTTTGACCGCTCCGATATAGACACCAGCCGCGGCGCCGACAACCAGTGGGATTGCTCTGTGGCCGGAACCACCAGCACCGATGCTCTGAGCCCTACTGCACGCAAAATCACGGGTAACAACTCAGCGGCAACGCTTGACCTCGGACACCGCAAAACGATTGAAGGCCTCAAGTGGCTGAAAGAAAAAGCGCCCACGACCAGTTACTTTGTTCCCGCCCACCTAGAGCGCGCTGGTGTTTACCTTGCGAACAGCAGCAGGGGTTTCAATATCGAGCATTTACGGGCCTTCAACAACACGGCGCCTGATATCGCCTTCGGTTTTGAGTCCATGCCAGGCCACCAGGCATCTGAAAACCGAGGGGAATACGCACCCAACCGGGGCGCCTCTGTGGCCAACCCAACGGGTGGTTTTGACACCGTAGGTCTCGGCACCTATGGCGGCACGGGCATTTACGCGGCCAGAATTGGCGGCGTGTGGGACGCCCTGTTGGGGGAAGGCCGCAAGTGGTGGTTCTTCGCCAGCTCGGACTATCATAACCGCGGCTCCTTCGGTGCTGACCAGCTCGAGTCTGACCAAGATTTTTTCCCTGGTGAATACCAAAAAACTTATGTGATGGCGCGCAAGGGCACCAACAACCTCTCGGCTGAAGCCATCATTGACGGCTTGCGTTCGGGCAACAGCTTTGCGGGCAGTGGCGATCTAATCGACCGTTTGGCTTTCGTTGCCTGTGCGGCCAATCCAGCCATCCCTCGCCCCGCTTTCAAAGCGCTGGTTGAAAAGGCTGCGGCCAACGCGGCCCTCAAAAATGGAGAGGTTCGCATGAACGGCTGCGCCACCATGGGTGAAAAACTGGTGGTAACTCCGGGCGCCGACGTGGTGGTGGCTATTGCTGCGCGCGATCCGCAGGGCAAAAACTACTCACCCTACAGCTTTCCCAATCCTTCACTTAAGCAGATCAATATCACCCAAGCCCTTGATAGGCCTGTCCTGGATCACATCGATGTCATTGGCGGTAACGTGACTGGCTTTGTGAGCCCCACCGATACAGCGAAATACGCTGGAATAGAAGGCACTCCTGCTGCTCTCAATACGTCCGCGGAAATCAAGAAAGTGTTCAACAGCACCAACTGGGTAGCCACTTCTGATGGTCTGCGGGTCATGAGCTACCGCATTCCGGCGGTGAAGGTATCTCAGTATGTTCGTTTGCGCGGCACCAACCTGCCGGCGGCCACGCCATTTGAAACGGATGCGAAGGGTAACCCCTTGAACGACTATGACTTGTCGCCGTTTGTGGACGCGGCCAAGGCTGAGGCTCAAAAACCAGGCAAGGTGCGTTGCGATGATGCGGCGTGCCCGGCGCACATGCGAACAGTCGATGGCGTCAAGTATTCCAGCTTGGATGTCGCCGGATGGGCAGACCTGTGGTTCTACAGCAACCCTGTCTACATTGAGGTTACCAACTCAGTCAAGGTTGTTGGCGCCAAGTAGGGCTTGCTAGAGAATCGTGCAAGTCCGGGCTCGGACTTGCACACCCGGCCTTTGGCCGGGTTTTTTGTTTTTGAAGGTACATGTGACAGCAGCAGAAAGTTCGATCACGCCCAAGGCGCAGGTGCCGCTGACGGCGGGGCACGCTCAATCAGGGCTGGCGATGCTGCTGATGTTTGCCTCCGGTGCAGGCGGATTGGTCTGGCAAATGGTCTGGACTGCGCAGTTCGGCCTGGCACTGGGTCACGAGATCGTGGCCGTACTCTCGGTCGTAGCGGCTTTTTTTGGTGGCATTTCGGCAGGCTCTTTTCTGCTGGCCCACCGAATCGAACGCAGCCTTTACCCGGGCCGCTGGTATGCCGGTCTGGAGGCTTTAATTGCCAGTTGGGCACTGCTGGTAGCCTTGGTGTCACCCTTGGTGCTGCCGCATCTGTCCCAATGGATTGGCGCTGAGCCATCGGCACTTTGGCACTGGGCGCTTGCTTTTTTCATTCCTCTTCTCGCTTTGCTGCCCGCGACTTTGGCTATGGGCGCAACCCTGCCTGCGATGGAGCGTTTGCTGCGGCGGGAACACAACCAGCCGCTGGGCAGTGTGTACGCCGCCAACACAGCAGGCGCCATGGCGGGCCTCTTGCTTGCCGTGTTCTTTTTTGTTCCAAGTCTGGGGCTGCTGGGCACCAGCCTGGTCTTTGCCGGGGTCAACGCGACCTGCGCCTTACTGGCGTGGCAAGTTTGGGGCGGGCCACTTAAGAGTGATTTGCACTTGCCCGACGCTGCGCCGCATGCTGCGCCCCAATGGGCTCAGGCGCTTGATGCAACAACTCCGTTGGCTACGCCGCAAGCGGTTGGGCTGCGCCTTTTCTTGACTGGACTGTTGGGCATTGGCTACGAGGTGCTTGCGGTTCGCGTGATCAGCCAGGTCACTGAAAACACGGTGTATACCTACGCGATGCTGCTGGCGGTTTTCTTGTTGGGCACGGCCTTGGGTGCCGTCCTCATCAAGCGCGCTGTGGTGACTTGGGATGTCACTGCTGAGCGCATAGACCAAGCCCTTGGCGCGCTGATTTTTTCGATTTTTTTGGGTGGGATGAGCCTGTGGTGGGCAGACCAAAGCTACGCGCTGCCATCACGTTGGTGGGGGCCGAACGCAGCCACCGCAATTGCGGGTGAGTGGCTCGCGGGTATGACCGCCATGTTTTTGCCGTCCATGGCCATGGGTGCGCTGTTTACCTTGCTGTGTCGCCAGGCCCTGCAAATCCGTATGCCGCTGGGCACTGCATTGGGCATCAATAATTTGGGCTCAGCGCTGGCGCCTGTGCTTGTCGGCCTGGTGCTGGTGCCCTTTGCGGGTGCGCGCGCTGTTCTGTT
>CAMCJY010000221.1 GCA_945875225.1 Comamonas sp. lk
CGCTTTACCAATCGCTGCTGCGGCAGTTGCTGACACCGCCGCCTGACCCACATGGAAGCACTTCGTCGCACAGGTCTGTTTAAGGCGGGTCGTTGCTAGAATGAGCACGCGGGCATGAATTGTCTGCAGTGCATTAGACCGGATGGCCGGGCACATGCCAACGGTCGGCCACACGCCGACCGCGGGCCCGAGTGGTGAAATAGGTAGACACATCGGACTTAAAATCCGCCGCTTCGTGAATAACGGGCGTACCGGTTCGATTCCGGTCTCGGGCACCACCTAGGCTCCATAATGCCCCTAGGCTACGCGCTTGCTCTACACTGTATGCAAGCCTCTTGATAATCCAGCGCCCATGTCCCGTTACAACAATCCCTTCGAAATCCATGTCCATGGCCAGGTGGTATTGCGCCCCGAGGTGCAACTCAGTGATGTCCAGGACGCGCTCAAACCCTTGTGGAAATATGCCGGTGCCCGCTCATTGGCTGATGCGGCCAGCAGTGCCTATGAGGATGAGCCGGGAATCGAGTTTGTCCCCGCCGAGCACCAGTTGCAAATGTGCTGGACAGTTTCCGGAGATGAGGATTTTCGGCAGGCTTTGGACGAACTGTGCATGAACCTCAACGAACTGGCCCAGGCCGGTGCTGCCATTGAGGTGACTTTTTACGATACCGACTTTGACGAAGAAGAGCAAAGCCCCGAAGGCGAGTCACGCGATGATTTTGTGATGCTGTTTGTCGGCCCCAATCCGGCAGCCATCATGCAGGTACAGCGCGATTTGCTGGTGCAGGATTTGGTCAGCATGATGGAGCGCCATTTTGACGGCGCGGAGTTGGGCGGCGTAGTGGCCGAGGTGGACAAATTGTTTGCCCAGCGCTTTGATGCTTTGGTTAATTCGCTGGAAATCGGTAAACCGCCACGCGGGCCGGGCGGCGGTTTTGGCAGCGGTCATGGCGGCGGCCGAAAGCCGCGCCATTTGCACTAAATACCCTGACGAGCCGCAGCTAAACGCGCGGTCAGCGGTTAAAAGCCGCGGGTAATCGGCATCTCCACCGGTTTGGCATCCACGGCGTATTTTCCCAATTCCAATTTCGCGATGGCATTGCGGTGCACTTCATCCGGACCATCGGCAAAACGCAGCGTGCGGGCCATGGTGTAGCTATAAGCGAGCGGGAAGTCGTCCGCCATACCACCGCCGCCATGGACTTGCATGGCCCAATCAATCACCTGGCAGGCCATATTGGGCGCCACCACCTTGATCATGGCTATTTCATTTTTGGCAAATTTGTTGCCGCCTATGTCCATCATCCAGGCCGCTTTAAGCGTCAGCAGGCGGGCCATGTCAATGCGGCAGCGCGCCTCGGCGATACGCTCTTGGGTGACAGTTTGCGCAGCGACGGTTTTGCCAAAGGCCACGCGTGACGAGGCGCGCTTGCACATCAACTCCAGCGCACGTTCGGCCAGGCCAACCAGGCGCATGCAATGGTGGATACGTCCGGGGCCAAGGCGGCCTTGGGCAATCTCAAAGCCTCGCCCCTCGCCCAACAAGATGTTGCTGGCGGGTACCCGCACGTTTTCAAATAGCACTTCCATGTGGCCGTGGGGCGCATCGTCATAGCCAAACACCGTGAGCGGGCGCACCCGTGTGATGCCTTGGGTGTCGGCAGGCACCAGCACCATACTTTGCTGGGAGTGGCGGGGCGCTTGCGCGTCGGTTTTTCCCATCACGATGTAGATGGCGCAGCGCGGGTCACCGGCACCGGAAGTCCACCACTTGCGCCCATTGATGACATAGTCATCGCCATCGCGCTCGATGCGCGTGGCGATGTTGGTGGCATCGCTGGAGGCCACCTCCGGCTCGGTCATGGCAAAGGCAGAACGAATTTTCCCTTCCAGCAGGGGCTTTAGCCAGCGCGCCCGGTTGGCTTCTGATCCATACCGTGCGATGGTTTCCATATTGCCGGTGTCCGGCGCCGAGCAGTTGAACACTTCGCTGGACCACATGACGCGGCCCATGAGCTCGGCCAACGGGGCGTATTCCTGGTTGGTCAGGCCCGCGCCGTGGTAGCCCGAGGCTTCGGCGCTGTCCACCGGTAAAAATAGGTTCCACAAGCCTTCGGCCTGGGCCTTGACCTTGAGCGATTCAATCAATTGCAAGGGCGTCCAGCGTTTGCCCGCTGCCGTATTGGCTTCAATTTCCTGGTGGTAGGCCCCCTCGGCGGGGTAAATGTGCTCATCCATGAAGGCCATGAGTTTGGCTTGTAAGGCCTTGGTTTTGTCTGAGTATTCGAAGTCCATGGTGTCTCCAGTGCGGGATGAAATAAAAAGGTCGGTGGGGTGCAGCGCGAAAGACTTGGCGGCGCCCACGCCATGGTATTTTTGGGCAAAGGACCAAGCTAGCTTGGCCAGCGGCCTAGCGCCGGCCGCCGAACTGAGCGCTTGTCCGCTGGAGGCGGTGCCAGCCTCCACCCGTTTGGCAATGCCCTGCAAAATGGCCGCGATGCGGAACATGTTGTAGGCCATGTAAAAGTTCCAGTCTGCGCGCAGTGCGTGTGCGTCGATATGGGGCATATGCGCACAGTACATGCGGATGTATTGGTCCTGGTCGGGTATGCCCAGATCTGCAAAGTCCAGGCCAGCGATGCCGCGAAAACTGCCCGGCGGAATATTCCAGGCCAGACCGTGGTAACTGAAATCGGCCAGGGGATGGCCGAGTGTGGACAGTTCCCAATCGAGCACCGCCAGTATGCGCGGCTGCGTAGGGTGAAAAATAAGATTGTCCAAGCGGAAATCGCCGTGCACCACGCTGACCAGAGATTCGCTTTGGGCTAGCGCTGGAATATGCTGGGGCAGCCAGGCAATGAGTTGGTCCATTTCCTCAATCGGCTGGGTGACGGAGGCTTGGTATTGCTTGCTCCAGCGGCCGATTTGACGATCAAAATAATTACCTGGCTTTCCGTAGCTGCTGAGCCCCTGTGCGACGACATCGACACGGTGCAAGGCGGCGATCACGCGGTTCATTTCGGCGTAGATGGCGGCGCGTTCTTCCTTGGACATCCCAGGCAAGGCTTGGTCCCACAGGATGCGGCCCTCGATGAAGTCCATGATGTAAAAGGCCCGCCCAATGACCGATTCGTCTTCACACAGGCAGTACATGGTGGGCACCGGCACCTCGGTGCCGGCCAGCCCGCGCATAACGGCGAACTCGCGTTCAATGGCATGTGCCGATGGCAGCAGCTTGGCAACCGGGCCCGGTTTGGCGCGCATGACATAGCTGCGGTTGGGGGTTTGCAATTTATAGGTGGGATTGCTTTGCCCGCCTTTAAAGGAGACGACCGTCAAAGGGCCTTCAAAACCTGGCAGATGTGCTTGCAGCCACAGGGATAGGGCGGCAGTATCAAAGCTGTGCTTGTCCGCAACCGGCTGGGTGCCTACGAAGTGGTCAAAGTCAGTCATGCTTGGATTTCTTTGGTTGGTAGGGCTGAGGTGCAATTGAACTCACAAATCGGCTTCAGCGATACGCATCAGCGCCTCCCGGTCGCGGATGACTAAGCCGCCCGGCTCAATGCGGATGAAGCTGTCGCGCTCCATGGACTTTAGCTCTTGATTGACACGCTGACGCGAGGCGCCCAGAAGTTGCGCCAATTCTTCCTGGGCCAACTGCAGACCGATACGGGTCTCTCTGCCATCGCTCAGCGACGGCACGCCATAACTGCGCACCAGATGCAACAACTGCTTGGCTAAGCGCGCGCGCAAGGGCAGGGTGTTGAGGTCTTCCACTAGGCCATAAAGCTGACGGATGCGCCGAGCGTGCAGGCGCAGCAGGGCCTCGTACAGTTCGACATGGGCAGACAGGATTTTTTTGAAATCTGCCTTGGCAACGCACAAGGTTGTGGTATCGCCATGGGCGTAGGCATCATGGGTACGACGATCGCCGTCAAAAATAGAGACATCGCCGAACCAGATGCCTGGCTCCACATAGGTCAGGGTGATTTGCTTGCCTGAGATGGAGGTGGAGCTGACCCGCACCGCGCCTTTGGCGCAGGCCACCCATTCTTCCGGTGGCTCGCCACGGGCCGCCAGCAGTTCGCCGTCGCGGTAGCGGCGTACATAGGCGTAGCGAAGAATGTCGTGTTTGAG